>JAAYAK010000247.1 GCA_012719415.1 Syntrophorhabdus sp. | reverse complement strand
CCCGTCTTCCTGTGCTATAATGTGCCGTGCCGTTGAAGATCATACCGAAGAAGCTCCGCAATATCATCATTATTATCATTGCCGTCATCATGATCGGGACGTTGGGGTTCAAGATGATCGGTGGTTCCGAGCGCAGTGTGCTCGACGCCCTGTATATGACGGCCATTACGCTCACGACCGTGGGGTACGGGGACGTGATCGGTCTCGACAACAAGCCCCTGGGAAAGCTTTTCACCATCATCTATGTCTTCATCGGGGCCGGTACCATTGCGTACCTTTTCACGACCCTTGCCGCGTACATCATCGAAGGCGAGTTGAGGAGGGTTTTCAGGAGGAGGAAGATGGAAAAACGGATCGCAAAGATGAAGGATCACTACATCGTCTGCGGTATCGGAATGGTAGGCCTTTACGTGGTGCATGAGATGTACCTCACCAAGAGGCCCTTCATTGCCATCGACCACGATGAGACGAAGCTCGACGTCTTCAAGGCGAACAACATAGAGGCCGACCTTGTGGTCGGGGACGCGACGGAGAACGAGATACTCTGGAAGGCGATGATAGAGCACGCGAAGGGCCTGTACGCCACGACGGATTCCGACAACGACAACATCGTCATCTCTCTAACGGCCCGCCAGCTCAACCCTTCCCTGAGGATCGTTTCCCGGTGCAACGACACGAAGAACATAGACAAGCTCAGGAGGGCCGGAGCAGACTCGGTTGTGGCCCTCAATTTCATCGGAGGCCTCAGGATGGCGTCCGAGATGATACGGCCCCATGTGACCTCTTTCCTCGACATGATGCTCCGCGACAAGTATTCCCCGATGCGGGTGGAAGAGGTGCACGTTCCCGCTCACTCACCCTTTGTGGGCAAGCCGGTAAAGGACATCGATTTCAGGACGATCGGCAACATCATGCTCATCTCGGCCAGGAAACCGAGCGGAGAATGGGTCTATAACCCTTATCCGGACACCGTCTGCGAGAAGGAGATGAGTCTTATCATCATCGCGACCCCTGAGGAAAAGGAACTCCTGGTGGAACTGGTGTCCGGCGGCGCGGACAGCGCGCTGTGAGGTCCGCCCCCTTGTTTGTTCACTCAACGTTGACAACGCTTCGCAAAGGATGATAGTTTTTCACGAAAGGAAACGATGAAGATAGCTGTTTCAGGAAAGGGCGGTGCGGGGAAGACGACCGTCGCAGGGGTCATGGCGCGGATCCTCGGTGACAGGGGCAAGAAGGTGATCGCCATCGACGCGGACCCGGATTCGAACCTGGCGAGCGCGATCGGCATCGATGAGGAGAGCCTCAGGGATGTAAGACCCCTTGCCGCGATGGAGGAGTTCATTGCCGAGCGGACGGGCTCGAAAAAGGGCCAGTATGGTGCCTTTTTCCAGCTGAATCCCCGCGTCGACGACATACCGGAGCGCTTCTCCCTCGTGAAGGACGGGGTGAAGCTCCTCGTACTGGGCAGCATACCCCAGGGGGGAGGAGGCTGTTTCTGCGCCGAGAACGCCCTCCTGAGAAGCCTCCTTTCCTACGTCATGATAGAGCGAGATGAATACGTCATAGTGGACCTCGAGGCCGGGCTTGAGCACCTGGGAAGGGGCACGACGGAGTACATCGATGCCCTCATCGTCGTTGTCGAGCCCGGCAAGCGCAGCTTTCAGACGGCCCGTCAGGTCAGAAGGCTTGCCGACGACATCGGGATAAAGAAGGTCTACGTTGTGGGAAACAAGATCGCCGACGGGCAGGACGAGACCCTCGTCCGCGAGAACCTGGAGGGCTTGCCGCTCCTGGGATTCCTTTCCCTCAACGACAGGATCATCGAGGCCGACAAGAGGGGCGTGTCGCCCTACGACCTCAGTGAAAAGGTCCGGGAGGAAGTGACGGCGGTCCTCGATTCCCTTGAGGACCTCACCGGATGAGAAGGGCCACCGTACTCGTCTGGCTGGTCCTCTCGACGATAACCCTCTCCCTTGTGGCCCTTCTTGTGGCCCTTTTCGGTGACAGGGAAGAGACCATCCACCGCATGGCCCGCCTCTGGGCAAAGATGTATCTCGCGGTGGCGGGAATAAACGTTCGTATCGAAGGGCTCGCGCGGCTCGGCTCGCCTCCGTACGTTCTCATGGTGAACCACCAGAGCGCCCTCGACATATACGCGCTTTTGGCCGCACTCCCGCTGTCCTTCAAATGGATCGCCAAGAGACAGCTTTTCAGGATCCCCGTCTTCGGGTGGGCGATACGGAAAGCGGGCTACATAAGCATAGACCGGGAGAACGCCCGTGAGGCCCTAAAGGCCATGGAGAAGGCCGCGCAGAGGATACGGCAAGGCGCCACCATCATCATCTTTCCCGAAGGTACGCGAAGCGCCGACGGAAAGCTCCTTCCTTTCAAGAAGGGGGGGTTCACCCTTGCCCTTCGGGCCGCGGTGCCCGTCGTTCCCGTCGGCATCTCCGGTTCCAGTGTGCTCCAGCCGAAAGGGTGTTTCATTCCCCGGGAAAAAGGCATAATATACATTGAGGTCGGGGAGCCCATCGTCCTTGAAGGCATGGACAGGTCTCAAAAGACACAGGTGATGGACGACGTGAGGGTCCGCATCGAGGAGCTCATCGCGAAGGGCGGGTCCTCGGGTGGGAAAGGGGGCCGGGGAAGGCCCGGCCCATGACAACGGCAGGCGCATGAACCTATCGGTGGAGCTGAAAAAGGAGATGCTCGGGGTTGCCCTTATCGGGGTGTTCCTGTTCCTTTTCGTCAGTCTCCTCTCCTACCACCCCCTTGACCCCTCGTTCCATACGGTCACGGACGCCGCGGCGAGAAACCTCTGCGGCAAGGCCGGGTCGTACCTGTCGGACCTCCTCATACAGCTTTTCGGTCTCATGAGCTATCTCCTTGTCTCTTACTCCCTGGTCTTCGGCATCTTCTACGTCAGGAAGAAGGACCCTCCGAGCATCATCGTCTTCTCGTCAGGGCTCGTTCTCTTCTTTCTCTCCACGGGAACGCTCCTCCAGGTCTTTGCGGGAAAGGTTTCCCTGAGGGGGATCGAGGTGGAGTTCTCAGGGTTCATGGGGTCGCTTCTCGAAAAGGCGCTCATGAACTTTCTCGGCAATTTCGGCACGATCCTCGTTGCCGTTGTCCTCCTTCTCATCTCCGCCTTCCTCATCATCCAGGCGCCGATCCTCGGGGTGATCGAGGACCGCATAGCGAGACGCAAGAAGGCGGAGCGCCGCCGCGAAATAAAGGTGACCCAGGAGAAGAGAGAGGAGGCGCCGGAGAAGAAGGCGCCGGAGAAGAAGGCGCCGGCCGTGCAGGAGACCTTCGAGTTCTTCAAGGAGATCGGTCCGTACAAACTTCCCGACCCATCACTTCTCGATGATCTGGAAAAGAAGGAGACGAAGGTCGATAAGGATTCCATACAGGCGAACGCGTCCATCCTGGAGAAGAAGCTCAAGGATTACGGGATAGAGGGCAGGGTCACCGAGGTCAGACCCGGTCCGGTCATCACCATGTACGAGTTCGAGCCCGCTCCGGGGGTCAAGGTGAGCAAGATAGCCAATCTCTCAGACGATCTGGCCATGGCGCTCAGCGCCGTTTCCATCAGGATCATCGCCCCCATACCCGGCAAGGCCGTGGTCGGCATCGAGATCCCGAACAGGGAGCGGGAGACGGTGTACATACGGGAGATCATCGAGTCGAAGGTCTTCACCTCGTCCCCGTCACATCTGACGCTCGTGCTGGGCAAGACGATAAACGGGGATTCCTACGTGGCGGACCTTGCAAAGATGCCCCACCTTCTCGTCGCCGGCGCGACGGGGTCCGGAAAGAGCGTGTCCCTGAACAGCATGATCCTCAGCATTCTTTTCAAGGCGACCCCGGCTCACGTGCGTTTTCTCATGATCGACCTCAAGATGCTCGAACTGTCCTTTTATGAGGGAATTCCCCATCTCCTCCTGCCTGTCGTGACGAACGCGAAGAACGCGAAAACGGCGCTGCGCTGGATGACGGACGAGATGGAGAGGCGCTACGCCATGATGGCGCAGAAGGGTGTCCGCAGCATAGAGAAATACAACCACAAGGTCGTGCGAGAGGATGGCGGCGAGACCATTCCGTACATCGTCGTCGTGATCGACGAGCTTGCCGACCTCATGATGGTCTCCCCGAAAGAGGTGGAGGAGTACATCGCCCGCCTCGCGCAGATGGCGCGTGCGTCGGGTATCCATCTCATCCTTGCCACCCAGAGGCCCTCCGTCGATGTCCTGACAGGCATCATCAAGGCGAATTTCCCCGCCCGGGTGGCCTGCAAGGTCTTTTCCAAGGTGGATTCGCGCACCATACTCGACACGAACGGCGCCGAGAGCCTCCTCGGCTACGGGGACATGCTCTTCCTGAGCCCCGGGATCGGGCGGCTCCAGCGTCTCCACGGGTCCTATGTCTCCGAGGGGGAGATCAAACGCATCGTGGAATTCCTGAAGCAGCAGGGAGCGCCCGCGTATCATCATGAGATCCTCGAGGAGAAGGACGATGAGGAGGACGGCGGCGAGGCGATAGATGACGAGAAATATGAGGAGGCCGTCGAGTTCGTGGCATCGAGGGGAGAGGCCTCCATCAGCATGGTCCAGAGGCGGTTCCGGATAGGTTACAACCGGGCGGCCCGCATCATAGAACGCATGGAGCAGGAAGGCATCGTGGGTCCCTCCGACGGTGTCAAACCGAGGGAGGTCCTGAAGAAATGATCCTTAACAGAGGTATGATCGCATGATGGAAAGAGCTTTTTGGAGAACAAGAGATCTGTTGCGGCCGGTCCTTTTCGGTGTCCTGGCGGTGTTCCTGTTGGTTCCCTTTCCCGCCGGCGCTGAGGGAACGGCCGGGGCCGGCGATAACGCGAAACCCGCCGTCAAGGGCGAGACCGGGTCTCCCTTTGATTCCATAAAAAAGACCTATGCAGGCATCACCTCGCTGGAGGCCTCTTTTCACCAGAAGATCTTTGTCTCGGGCATCAAGAAGATACGTGATTTTGACGGGGACTTCTACTTTAAGAGACAGAAGGGGTTCCTGTGGCAATACACGAAACCGAAAAGCAAGACATTCCTCTATGACGGGCGCCACATGTGGCAGGATGAGGAGGGCAAGACCTTCGTGCTCAAGAGCAAGGTGAGCAGGGAGAAGACGGGAGGCACCTTTTTCGACCTCGTCGAGGACATCGCCCGCATCGACAACATCTTCACCGTCAAACAGCACAGCATACTGGCGGGGATGGAGTATTTCGAGCTCCTCCCGAAGAAGGATTCCACCGTCAATATGGCCAAGATCTGGATCGACAAGAAGAACCTTCTGAGGAAGATCGAGATCCTTGAATTCACCGGCAACATCAACACGATCGAATTCACCGACATCAAGGTGAACGCCCCCGTCAGCGACTCGAGATTCATCTACAAGTCCGACGGGGTAAAAGATGTGGTGGAAAGATAGAAGACCCTTTCAGATCTCAGGTTTCAGGCAAAAGACAGTTGCGGGTTCCGGGTTGCGCGTTGCGAGTCAAAAGCCAAAGAGGTACGCTTTTCTCGACCAGCGCAGTAAAGGTTCCGGCATTGGCTCGAACCTGAGACGTGAGACCTGAGACCTGCGACGTGAGACGGTTTCTCGTCAGAGAAACCGTTTTTTCAGTTCCTTTACCAGCGCGATGTTCTCCACATGGCCTGTCTGGCGGGCGGTTATCTTGCCCGTTATGGGACGGTTGAGGAGGTAGATGTCCCCGATGAGGTCGAGGACCTTGTGGCGGACGAACTCATCTTCGAACCTCAGCTTCGTGTTTATGACCTCGTCTTCGCCGAGGATGATGAAGTTATTGATGCGCCCTCCGGTCCCGAGGCCCATCTTCGCGAGCTGCTCGAAGTCCTTGAGGAAACCGAAGGTCCTCGCGGGAGCGATGTTGGCGACATAGTCGTCGCGCCCGGCGACAAACCGGTAATGCTGTGTCCCGATAGGCCTCTTCTGTTCCAGGAGATAGTCGATCTCGAAGTGGTCCGAGGGCTCCGCCGCGAGGTACTTCCCGTTCTGCAGGTTGGGGAGCTCCACCTTTTCCGTGATGACGAGCGGTTCGATCCCGTCGGCCTGGTCGATGACCTCAGCCTCCTCGATCTTTCTGCAGATCTCGATGGCCGAGCCGTCGAAGATGGGTATCTCTTCGCTCACCTTGACGAGAAGGTTCGTGATCCCGTACATATGACAGGCGGACAGGAGGTGTTCGATGGTGCGCACAACGCTGTTCTTGCCTTTCACCGATGACGCGTATCCCACGGAGAAGACGTAGTCGATGTAGGCCGGTATGCGTTCCCCGTCGGGAATGGTCTCGAAGACTATGCCCGTGTTCTCCGGCATGGGCAGGAGGATCATTCCCGTTTTCACCCCGGAGTGGAGTCCCACCCCGTAAACGACGGTGCTCTTTCCGATGGTCTTCTGCTTTTCCCTGGTGCGCCCGGGCGTCACTTCCAGCTTGAAATCCGCAACCGACGGGTCGTGCTTTGAACCGACGCCGATGCTGCGGGAGACGACCTCGAGCACCTTGTCGATGGAGAGGGGTTTTTCGAGAAAATCATAGGCACCCATCTTGACGGCCTCCACCGCCGTCGAGATCGTCCCGTGCCCCGATATGACCACCACCTTCGCGTCGTCCTTCCGGGTGCGTATCTCCTTGAGGACCTGGATGCCGTCAAGTTCGGGCATCCACACATCGAGGAGGACCACGTCGGGGGCTTCGCGCTCGAAGATGGCCAGGCCTTCCTTGCCGTCGGTCGCCTTCAGCACCGAGAAGCCTTCATCCTCGAGGATACCCGAGAGGGAGTCAAGGATGTTCCGTTCGTCGTCTATGATGAGAACCTTGTTCATGACCCAATATTCTATACGAAATGCCGGTGACTTACAAACATTTAGGGCGTGAGGGACGCTCGTCACCGGCAGGCGATCTTTGCCAGCCTGTCGACGATGGTCTGCCCCGGAATGTCCTCCCAATCCTTCTGGCTCCCCGCCTTTCCGTAATCCAGCGTCTTGCCGTCCTGAGACACCTCGAAGACCTTCATGATGGCATATTGCCGGGGGTCTTTGCCGCACCTCAGTTCATACAGCGTGAAACGGCTGGCGAGGGTGTCCATTCCCGTTATGAACATGCCGTTCTTTCGCCGTTTGAGGACGTAGTTCTCCCTGCCTTCCTTCGAGTAGGTCAGCCTGTCCCAAACACCGGCGGTCTGCCCGGATCCGCCCTGTCCTTTCTCGATCACGTAATGGTGCTCACCATCTCCGTCGGTGATGAGCGCCTGCCAGCCGGTCTTCTCTTCCATCCTTGGAAGAGTGCCCTCGATGGATGCCTTGAGGGTCTTTTTCTGCTGGAGGTGAATGGCTATGACGGCTATGACGATCACCACTATCCCTATGATGACCCCTATTATCAATACCGTCTTGAAGGTTGGCGTTTTTTTGGGCAAAAGACATTCCTTTCCGAGAGCGTGCCGATCGCAGACCCTCCGGCGATTTTTTCCAAACCATACCATCGAACAGGGCCCTTTGCAAGAGCAGCCGCCAAAATTCTTGCATCTTTTGCAAATTCCTGTTTTATGGTATATTAGGGAATAAAACAGGGGAAAGAGAGGATTGTTGGACGAGAAGACCGATGAAGGATTGTTGCGGCTGTCCTTCGATGACATAAACGTGGCAAGAAGCCTCTTCGGGCCGCGCGAAGAGAACATCAAGTACCTCAGGAAATACTTCAATATCAAGGCGAGCATCCGTGGCAATCATCTCACCCTCATAGGGGGGAAGAAGGACATTGAAGACACGGGGAAGGTCATAAACGAGCTTCACGGCATCGTGAAGAAAGGCCTTCCTGTGAACGTTTCCGATATCGACCACGCCGTACGGTTCGTCGTCAATGCCCACGAGACGGCCGGTGACATGGAGAAGGACCAGATATACATCGCCGGCTCCAGGAAGCTTATCACCCCCAAGAGCACCAACCAGAGGCAATATGTCCATGCGATGAACAAGTACGATGTCGTGATCGGCATCGGCCCGGCCGGCACGGGCAAGACGTACCTCGCGATGGCGATGGCCCTTGCCGCCTATTACAGGCGCGAGGTGTCGAGGATCATCCTCACACGTCCCGCGATAGAGGCGGGTGAAAAGCTGGGGTATCTTCCGGGCACCATGTACGAGAAGGTCAACCCCTACCTGAGACCCCTCTATGACGCCCTCTACGACATGGTCGACATGGACCGTGCCACGCGGCTCATAGAGAGGGGGGTCATCGAGATCGCTCCGCTTGCCTTCATGCGTGGCAGGACCCTCAACGACGCCTTCATCATCCTCGATGAAGCCCAGAACACCGCCTCGGAACAGATGAAGATGTTCCTGACGAGGCTTGGTTTTTCATCGAAGACGGTAATAACCGGCGATATCACCCAGATCGACCTTGCCGACAAGAAAACGAGCGGCCTTGTGGAGGTCAGGAGCATTTTGAAGGGCGTCAAGGGGATCAAGTTCGTCTATTTTACCGAAAAGGACGTCGTGCGCCATCCTTTGGTGCAGAAGATAATCAAGGCCTACGAGGCGCGGCGCCTGGAACTGGAGGAATCGAGGAATGCAGAACGGAAAGGATAAACCTCCCTCGTACCTCCGCTACGCGAAACTGATCATCCTTGTTTGCCTGACCCTTGCCCTCGCCCTCATCGTCAGCATAAAGAACCCCTTCTTCATTGCCGAATACCAGCTGGGCGACATAGCCAGGGAGAACCTGCGGGCGCCGATGGACTTTTCCGTACCCGGCACCGACGTCACGGTGAAGAAAGGCGAGGTGATCGTGCGGGAGGGCGAGAGGATCAACGCGGACCACCTTTCAAGGATAGCCGTGTACAACACGCTCGAGAGGCGCGAGGTCTTTGCCGTCACGAAGTTCGCGGCCGTCTTCATCCTTCTCTTTCTCCTCATAGCCATCCTGTACGAATACTCGGAGAAGAACATCAAGAAGTTCTATCTCTCGAAGAAGGACCTTGTCTTCTGTTCCGTTTTCACCGTCTTTTGCGTGGCCCTGGTGAAGTCCTTTCACCTGATCTTCGAGAGCTATGCGCAGAACCGTCTCGAGGACCTCTTCTACATCATACCCGTCTTTGTCTTTGCGATGGTGGTGCGCATCGTCCTTTTCTCGGAGATCGCCATCATCTTTTCCCTTGTTTATTCCGCGGCTCTGGCCTTTTCCTTCGACGGCAGCCTGCGCATTTTCCTGTACACCTTCGCGGGCTCCATACTGGGGGCATACTTCTCAGGCAAGTGTGAGAACCGCAATACCATCCTCAGGGCGGGCATTTTCACGGCCTTCCTGATGTGCTTTTTCATGCTTGCCGCCGATGTTTTCACGGGCCGGTCATCGGGAAGCGTGGCCTTGAGAATTGCGTTCGTGATCGTCAACGGCATCGCCGGCAGCTTTATCGTCCTCGGGCTCCTTCCCGTCATTGAAAGTCTTTTCGACTACACGACGGACATAAAGCTCCTGGAGCTTGCCAACCTTGAGCACCCCCTCCTCGGAGACATGATGCTCAACGCTCCGGGGACCTACCATCACAGCATAGTCGTCGGCAACCTTTCAAAGGCGGCGGCCGAGGCCATCGGTGCCCACCCGCTTCTGACACGGGTCGCGGCGTACTATCACGATATCGGAAAGCTGAAGATGCCCCATTATTACATCGAGAACCGGACCGGTTCCGAGGATGTCCACTCCGGTATCACCCCGAACATGAGCGCGCTCATCATCATGTCCCACGTGAAGGAGGGAGTGGATCTGGCAAGGGAATACAGGCTCGGGCGAAGGTTGACGGGCATCATACAGGAACACCACGGCACCAGCCTCACGAGTTTCTTCTACACCAAGGCCAAGGGAAAGGAAGATCCGCTTCTCCACGTGATCGAGGAGAAGGACTTCCGGTACCCCGGTCCCAAGCCCCAGACGAAGGAGGCGGGGATCATCATGCTCGCCGACGCGGTGGAAGCCGCGTCGAGGGTCCTCGAGGACCCCACGCCCAAGAGGATCGAGAACCACGTCCAGCGCATCATAGAGGGCATATTCCTCGACGGCCAGCTTGACGAGTGCGAACTGACCCTCAAAGACCTCCACGCGATCCAGAAGAGCTTCATCACGATACTCATCGGGATCTTCCACCATCGTATCGAATACCCGGAAAGGACACAAAATGGCGGTTCTGATAAGAAACTCCCAAAGACTGATGAAGCTCAAGCGAAAGGCGATCGGCGAGGTAACAGGGGAATTGCTGGCCTCTTTAAAGCTTCACAATAGGGACCTCAGCATACTGCTCGTGGATGACAGGCGAATCGCGCTGATGAACAGGGACCTTTTCGGCAAGGACCGTTCCACGAACGTGATCTCTTTTTCCTATCTCGACGGAATGCCCGGCGAGGCCGTCGGCGACATCGTCATTTCCGTGCAGCGCGCCGCCGATGAGGCTCGCGAGGCGGGCATTCCCTTCTATGAAAGGTTTTTTGGCCTTATTGTCCATGGCCTTGTTCACATCCTGGGTTATGATCATACGAAAGGGAGCTCGGAGGCGAGGAGAATGCGTTACCGGGAAAGGAAGCTCATGAAGGTTGTCCTGGCGCATCCTGCCTACCTGGCACTTGTCGATGGATAGTCGACATTTCAACAACCCTTTTGCGTCCATTGCCGCAAGATACGGCCATGCATTGCTGTCGGGGGCCATGCTTGCCCTCATACAACCGCCGGTGTCTCTCTTTCCCCTTGCCTTTATCGCCCTGGTGCCGCTTCTCGGAGCCATCGACAGGGACGACCTTCTCCTGTCGTTCAAGCGGGGATTCGCCGCCGGGGTTGTAGCCTGGCTCGGCATCATCTACTGGGTCGTTGTGGCCATGAACAGCTACGGGGGCATCAATATCCCGTTGAGCGTGCTTATCCTCTTTCTCTTCGCGCTCTACCTTTCCCTGTACATGGCGATCTTCACCGTTTCCTGCGCGTACCTGGAGAAGAGGACCTCCGTTCCGGCGTACCTCCTCGCCGCCCCCGTGTGGGTGGTGCTGGAGTACGCGAGGGGAGCCGTCATGACGGGTTTCCCCTGGGCCTTCCTCGGCCACTCGCAATACACGTTCCTTCCTTTCATCCAGGTGGCTTCCATAACGGGGACATATTTCATCTCCTTCCTGGTAGCGGCGGTGAACGGCATAGTCTTTTCCCTGTGGACCCGCAAAAAGGTGTCCCGCGTATGGACGATGGCGGTGGCCGTTCTCATCGCCTCTTCCCTGGCCTATGGTTTCGTGAGGCTTCAGGACAGGGACGCCGAGCCGTTCAGGGCGGCGATCGTGCAGGGGAACGTCGGTCAGGACGTGAAATGGGACGACGCCTTCAAGATGATGACCGTCAGCAAGTACTACCGGCTGAGCTTCGGACTCGCGCAGAACTCCGACCTCATCATCTGGCCCGAGACAGCGATGCCGTTCATCATCGAACGTGACATTCACGCGTACAAATACGTGAGGGCGGTGCCCGCCATGCTCAGATCCCGGCTTCTTTTCGGAACGGTGGGGCTCGGGGCGGAAGGCAAGCTTTTGAACAGCGTCCACTACGTCGACGGGGAGGGACGGACCGCGGCGATATACAACAAGGTCCACCTTGTCCCTTTCGGAGAATATACCCCGATCGTTTCCTATTTCCCCTTCCTTGCGAAGATCACCGCCATCGGGGCGGACTTTATCCCCGGGGAGGGGCACAGGCCCATCTCAACGGATGCGGGAAGGGTCGGCATACTCGTCTGCTTCGAGGGGATATTCCCCTATATCACCAATGAAACCGTGAGGGAAGGGGCAGAGGTCCTCGTGAACGTCACCAACGACGCCTGGTACAACAGGACGTCGGCGCCTTTTCAACATTTCGTCTTCTACGTCTTCCGGGCAATTGAAACGGACAGGTATGTATTGCGGGCCGCCAACACGGGCATCAGCGCCGTTATCGACCCCAGGGGCCGTGTTCGGGGGAAGACCCCCATTTTCACGGAGGAGGTCCTGAGGGGCGGCTACGCGCTCAAGGATACCATGACGTTCTATGTGCGGTATGGAGACTATTTCATCATCCTGTGCCTTGCCTTTCTGGCCGGCATGGTTGTCGCGGGAATATACCGACGGAAGAGATTTGATGACCGACGGCCAAAGAAGGCGTAGGGGTTCAACGGGCCGTTGATATGGCCGGTTCCCGGAGCGGCTTCTGTTCCGCCGCCACCCCCTCTTTCACGTCATCCCGGCGCAGGCCGGGAACCAGGAAACACCTTCCCATGACGGAAAGTGAGCGAAGGAAAGACAGAAAGGTCTAGACCGGAACTTGCAGTCCTTCCCCTGCCGGCCGGTCTACTCCGGGCTATGTCTCCTGGATCCCGGCCTGCGCCGGGATGACGGGAAAAGCAGACTGTCAAAGGGTCAAGAGGTCAAAAGTTCTAAGGGTAGAGGCGAAAAGAAGAAGAGGGAGACCGTATTCTTCAGACCTCTATTTCCGACAGGCATTCCAGCAGGTTGCGGGCTGCGTTCTGCTCCGCTTCCTTCTTGCTTTTCCCCGTACCCCGTGCCTTGTGCTCCTTTCCGATGAAGACCATGACGGCGAAGCCGTCCCTGATCTTCCGGGGGAACTTGTACCGGGGCAGGACACCCCATTTCTTCTGAGAGAGCTCCTGAAGGATGTTCTTGGGATTCTTTTCGGTGAGCTTTTCCTCGGTGAAGTAGGCCGAGAAGAGTTTGCGGATGATCTTTGAGGTGTTCCTGATCCCGCTGTCGAGGTAGAGCGCCCCGATCAGCGCCTCGACCATGTTGGAAAGCACCTTCGATTCCTCGGGAACGCTGCCATCCCCGTTGCCATAGCTCATGTGGCGGTCGAGGTTGATCTCCTTCGCTATGGCCGTCAGGGTTTCCCGCTTGACGAGGCTCGAACGGGCGTTGCTCAGGAAGCCCTCGTCCCTGCCGCGAAATCGCTTGTAGAGGATGATGCTGATGACCGTGTTGAGGATGGCGTCCCCGAGAAATTCCAGCTTTTCATTGTCCGAACGGCGGGCCTCCCGCTTCTCGTTGAAGCAGGAACTGTGTGTGACCGCCTGGTTGTATAGTTCCCTGTTCCTGAATGTGTAGCCGATGGTTTCTTCGAGGGTAGGCTTCTTGTGGGACACGATCTAGGGCACCGATTATTTTCCAAGGAAGGCGTTTGAAGGAAAGACCGGGATGTGTCATCCCGGTCTTTCCATGCCTTGCGTTCCCTATTTGATCTTGAATGCCTCTTCCATGCCGGAGTACTGCTTTCTCAGTTTCGGTTTCTCTATCTTGCCTGTGGGATTGCGCGGGACATCGCCGAAGAAGACCTTTCTCGGCCTTTTGTACCGTGGCAGCGGCTCGCAGAACTTGATGACCTCTTCTTCGGTCATGGTCTCCCCGGGCTTGAGCTCTACGACGACGGTGACGATCTCTCCCAGACGGTCATCGGGGATACCGATGGCTGCCGCATCCTTGATCTTTGTGTTCGTGTAGAGGAAATCCTCCACTTCGACGGGGAAGACGTTCTCGCCGCCGGTGATGATGATGTCCTTCTTCCTGTCGACGAGCCAGATGAAACCATCCTCGTCCTCGCGGGCCATGTCGCCGGTGTAGAGCCAGCCGTCGATGAGGGTCTTCTTCGTTGCCTCGGGGTTCTTGTAGTACTCGCGCATCACGCCGTTGCCGCGGACGACGAGTTCGCCGGGCTCGCCCTGCTTCAGGGTGTTGTTATTCTCGTCGACGATCTTGAACTCCCAGTTGAAGCCGGGAATGCCGATGGCGCCGATCTTGTGCTCATTGCCGAGCCCCAGGTGCACGCAGCCGGGCCCCGTGGATTCACTGAGGCCGAAGTTGGTGTCGTAGTCCATCGTAGGGAAGTATTCCTTCCAGTGCTTGATGAGCGCCGGGGGAACGGGCTGCGCCCCGATGTGCATGAGGCGCCACTGGTCGAGCTTGTAGTTGGAGGGCTTGATCTCGCCCTTGTCGAACTTGAGGAGGATATCCTGTGCCCAGGGAACGAGGAGCCACACGATGGTGCCGCCTTCCTCGCTCACCGCCTCGAGGGTCCATTCCGGCGACACGCCCTTCAGTATGACCGCCTTGCTGCCGACGATGAAGCTGCCGAACCAGTGCATCTTGGCGCCCGTGTGATAGAGCGGCGGGATGAGGATGAAGCAGTCCTTTTTCGTCTGCTTGTGGTGGGCGTTCTCGGTCACGCAGGCGCAGAACATGTTGTTGTGGGTGAGCAGAATGGGTTTCGGCTGACCCGTGGTGCCCGAGGTGAAGTAGAGCCCGCACTCGTCCGTGGGGAGAAGGGTGACGTTGAGGTTTGCCGCGGACCCGGAAGCGACGAGTTTGTCAAAGGATTCCGCCCACGCCGGGACGTTGTCGCCCACACAGATATACTTCTTCACCGTCGGGAGATCGCCCTTTATTGCCTCGATCCTGCCGGCAAACTCTTCATCGAAGACCATGATCGTCGGTTCCGCGACATCGCTGCAGTACTTGACGTCCTCCGAAGTGAAACGGAAGTTGAGAGGCACCACCCAGGCCCCTGTTCTGATGATGCCGAAGTAGGCAACGAGCCACTTGGTGGAGTTGTTCATGAAGTGGACGATCTTGTCCCCCTTCTTTGCCCCCATTTTCGCGAGGGCGTTGGAGAACTGGTTCGCCTGATCGTCAAACTGCTTCCAGGTGAGTTCGACCCTTTTCTTTTCCGCGGGTGTGCGCTCGACGAGGGCAACGTCGTTGGGATACATGCGCGCGTTGCGTGCCAAGATTTCACCTATGTGCGTGAAGACTTCTGCCATGGCAAGACCTCCTGAATGTATTTGATATGTGGTTTTTACTTTCCTGTTGACAAAGAATCCTAAATCTTTTTATCATGCTGATGGGACCTAAAGCAATAAAAAAAAAGCGTTTCATCAAGGAGGGTTATTATGAATTTCGCAATGTTTTCGGGGCTCAATGCGAGCAAATTCCCACAGAGAGAGTTCATCATCGAGAGCTATCCATCAAAGAAACAGCGCCGGAGTCTCACGTGGAAGGAGTTTGATGACCAGGCGAACAGGATCGCCAATTACCTCATCAAGGATTGCGGCATCAAGAAGGGTGATATCGTCCTTCATCTCATGATGAACTGCATGGAATGGTATGCCAGCTACATCGCGGTTCTCAAGACGGGTGCAACGGTAACGCCGCTGAACTTCCGTTTCGCCAGCGCCGACATCAAATATGCCGCCGATGTCACAAAATGCAAGGTCTTCATGTTCGGCGAGCAGTTCAACGCAAGGGTCGAGCCCATCATGAAGGACATGGATTACTGCAAGAGCTTTATTTGTCTCGGCGACACCATCCCCGCCGGCACGAAATCATATAAGGAGATCGCGGAAAAGGGCGACGCCACAGCGGTTTGTTTTGAAACGGCCGATGACGACATGGCGGAGCTCATGTTCACCTCAGGCACGACGGGAGCGCCCAAGCCGGTCTCCCACACCCATCAGAGCCTCTTCTACATCGGCATAGGCAACGCGCTCACTTACAACGAAGGGTACAACAGCGTATACCTGTCACCCCACCCCTTCTACCACAGTGGTACCCTGTTCCTCTCCTTCCCGTGCTACATCGCGGCAGGCAAGGTTCTCATGGCGATGGAGACGCAGCCGGAATTCTATCTCAGGAGCATGGCCGATGAGAAATGCACAGGTGGCTGGAACACGGTGCCGACATGGTCGGACGTGATCAACGCCCTCAAGACGGGCCAGATCAGTCTCAAGGACTACGACCTCTCCGCGCTTCGCCACATCGAGATAGGCGCCCAGCCGGTGCCCTACATCCTTCTTGAGGATTCCAAGAAGTTCTTCCCCAACCTGCCCATCGCCAACATATACGGCATCACCGAGGGCGGCGGCGGAGGCCTCACCAACTGCTACGATGAGGACATCATGAGAAAACCGGGCTCCATCGGGAAGGCGACGGTCTTCATGGATGCGAAGGTTGTCGACAGCGAAGGGAAGACGCTGCCCGCGGGCGGCGTGGGCGAGCTCCTCCTCAAGGGCCCCCGTCTCATGAAGGAATATGCCTTCAACCCGGAAATGACGGCAAAGACGATAAAGGACGGCTGGCTGTACACGGGCGACCTTGCCTACATGGACGAAGAGGGTTTCATCTTCTTCGCCGACAGGGCCAAGGACCTCATCATCAGGGGCGGCGAGAACATCTTCCCCGCCGAGATCGAGGACGCGCTGCGCAAGCATCCCAAGATCATGGACGTCGCGGTCCTCGGGTACCCACACCCCAGGCTCGTGGAGATCGTCATGGCCATCATCCAGCCCAAGGAAGGCGAAACGATCGCCGATGAGGAGATCATCAACTTCGTCAAGGAAAAGGGTCTCGCGAAGTACAAATGGCCCGAAAAGATGATATACACCACCATCCCCCGCAACCCCGCCGGAAAGATCGAAAAACCGAAACTCCGCGACATGTACGTGAAACCGGCAAAGGAAGCGATGGAGAAAGAATTCAAGAAACAGTAACAAAGACTATCTGAAAGACGAGCGCCCGCCGACATAAGGCGGGCGCTTTTTTTGCGCGACGGGGAGGGCGAAACACCCCATCTCACGCCTGTTTGTGGCCCTGATCGTGGGGTAAGAGCGGGGGCGACGCTCAAAAGCATTATCTCTCGCCCGCTTCGCTCAAGATCGCAGAGGACGCGGAGAGAGAC
This sequence comes from Syntrophorhabdus sp., assembly GCA_012719415.1. Taxonomy (NCBI): domain Bacteria; kingdom Pseudomonadati; phylum Thermodesulfobacteriota; class Syntrophorhabdia; order Syntrophorhabdales; family Syntrophorhabdaceae; genus Syntrophorhabdus; species Syntrophorhabdus sp. The sequence goes on along the minus strand of JAAYAK010000247.1, from coordinate 46,248 downwards.
TAAAAGAGAGAAAAGATTGCCGCCGGATTTTGAAGCCTCCCAAAATCCGGCGGCCTTCTCGTCCCGCCGTTCCGGCGGGAGAGAAACAAAATAGTATTTGTTTCTTATCCTGAAGAAGTTATCCCCCCCATCTTCCCTGTAGTCATAGGTCCTATAATCATCCTCCAACCCCCAGACGCCCATCCCCTCCCCATCACTCCCATCTGAAGAGAAACCTCTTCTTTCCCTCCCGTCGGAGACGGGATGCAAAGCCGGCCGGATTTTGGGAGGCTTCGAAATCCGGCCGAACCTTTTCTCTGCGTCCTTTGCGGGCTTGAGTGAGGAGCGCAAGCGACGAACGGGCGAGAGGCAAGGTTTCTTGCTTTCTACTTTTCGATGACGATAAGTGGTTTCTTTGCCGGGTCGAGCCAGTGGATGAGCGTGAGGATGTCTTCTTCCGAGATGGCCACACAGCCTGCGGTGGGGGTGGTCTCGTCCTTGCGGATGTGGAGGAAGATGGCGCTGCCGCGGCCGGGGATGACGGGGTCGGTGTTGTATTCGATGACGATGCCGTACTTGTATCGGTCATCGGCAAGGACCATGTCCTCGAAGGAGCGGGCAGCCGTTTCTCCGCGTTTCTTGAGCCGGTTGTAATCGGGGGAGTCGGGATCGTCGACCCAGATGTCCTCGGGCGTCATCGGGCGGTAGGGCATGGCGGAGCCGATGGCGAAGGGGTAGCCGAAGACAAAGCCGAGGGGATATACGCCCACGGGTGTCCGGCCATCGCCTTCGCGTTTAGCGCCGTCCCCGGCAAAACCGTTCCTGCCCGTCATGGCGGGCACGGGGCCGAAGAGAAGGGTCCACGTGCCGCCTTTGCTTTCAAATGCATGGAGGGTGGAATTGTGGGGCAATGGTCCGCTATTTCGGACGAGGATGAGGTGAGAAGTGTCCGGCCATCGTCGGGCGAGTGTTTCCTTCATAGTTTCCGACAGCGCGACCGCGGCCACCGTCATCTCACTCGATCCTCGGGCGGCACCGGGGTTCGCCTGAAGCATGGAAGCGAATAAGAGGACGATGAGAAGAACAACGCCCGGGACGATGTGTCTCGCACCATGATGTACCTGCCGGGAGAATGGCGCCGTTCTTCTTCTCTTCCCATCACCCATTACCCATTACCCGCCCCTCTCACATGTCAAATACCATCTTCTGGACCTGCAGTCCCTTGACGGCTCTCAGCTTCGATTCCATGTCTGCCACCGCCGTGTCGCCTCCGTACACCTCGAGGATGATAAGGCCTCCGGGGGCGCAGAGGTTCTCGTTGACCTCATGGAGCCCGAGGCGCGTCTTGATGTAGCAGCCGCATTCGGTGAGTATCCTCTGGAAGTCGGCGGCATTCTCGACCCTGTTGCTAAGCCCTATACCCAGAACATAACGCTTTCCCATAACACCCTCCTCCAAGAAAAGTCTCAGGTTTCACGTTTCAGGTCTCAAGCAAAAGACCTGAATGCGTCCTATTGGTCCTATATGTCTTATAGGTCCTATCTCTCCTATTCGTCCTATCACTCTCAAATATGCACAAACGCCTTTTTCACCGTTTCCTCCCGCACCGGGCGCGTCGCCAGGGATACGACGACGAAGACTATAAGGCCTATGGGCAGAGCTATCACCTGGGGGTCTATCATGTTCCAGGGGTGGCCCGCAAGGGTTTCTGTATCGAAGAGCCTTCTGCACAGGCCGAAGGCCTTTGCCTCCTGCTCGTGGAAGAAGAGCATCCAGATGAGGGATACGAAGAAACCGGACAGTATGCTTGCCTTGGCCGCCGGTTTCGTGCCCCGCCTCCAGTAGAGGCCGAAGAGGTAGACGGGGATGAAGGTCGCGCCGCAAAGACTGAAGAAGAACGCCGTTGCGACGGCGACGATGCTCTCGGGCAGGATAAGGCCGATGATAAGGGTGGCGAAGATGCTGAAGACGATGCCCACCCTCGTCACTATCGTTGTCTCCGCCACGGATTTTCCTTTCAGCAGGGCCTGCTCGAAGATGTCGCGGGAGAGCGACGTGCCCAGGGCATGGAACTGGCTGCTTCCGGCGCTCATGGCGGCCGACATGAGGGCGACGAGGAAGAGGGCGACGAACCACTGGGGATAGAAGCGGTCGATGTAGAGGGGGATTATCTTGTCCACGTTTCCCTGCACGGCATGTATGGGAAGTTCCGTGTACGTGTTGTAGAAGAATGTGTTCGTCAGTGCCCCCACCGCGTAAGCGATCCCCGTGGTGCAGAGGATGAATATGGCCGTGAAGGGCACGGAACGGTTGATCTCCCTGTCCGATTTGAGCGTCATGAAGCGGACGTTGAGCTGGGGCTGGCCGATGACACCGATGCCCACGCCCATGATCATCGTTGTCAGCACATACCACCAGATGGAGGAGAAGGTCGCGGGCATGGAGGTGAAGCCCCTGTGCCCCGCCTCCTTCAGGAACTGGGGGACGTAGGGGGTTACGGTGTCGAGCGACCGGTGTGCCTCCGATATGCCCCCCAGGGAATAGTAACTGGTTATCCCGATGGCTATCATGGAGACGACCATGATGACACCCTGGAAAGCACTCGTGTAGAGGACCCCTTTAAGGCCTCCCCAGATGACGAAACAGGAGGTCATGAGAAGGAAGGCGAGAAAGGCGGTGGAAAAGGGAACACTGAGGTAGACCTCGATGAACCGGGAGATGCCTATCAATACGGCGGCGGTGTAGACGGGCATGAAGATGAGGATCATGAGGCCCGAGAAACCCTGGACGAACCTCGATTCGTAGCGCCTGCCGAGCAGCTCCGGGAAGGTGTGGGCATCGAGAGCCTTTCCCATCTTCCGGGTCCGCTTGCCGAATATAACGAAGGCGATGAAGACGCCCACCATGATATTGAGGAAGGAAAGCCAGGTGAGACCGAACCCGTACAGGGCGCTCACGCCACCGAAACCGATGATGGCCGACGTGCTGATGTACGTGGCGCCATAGGAGAGACCCATCGTGACGGGGTGGACCTGGCGTCCGGCAAGGAGATAATCGGAGACCGTCACCGTCCTGCGATACCCGAGCCAGCTGAAGTATACCGTAACGGCGAGATAGATGAGGGTGAATGTTATGAGGTAGAACATGGGGCCCTAGGGGAGCTTCTCGATAAGCTCTATCTCTTCCCGTTCCCACTGGATCTCTTCCCGCCAGTCCCCTTCCTTCTCGACGCCGCCCCTGTTCCAGTTGCGGATGCCGTAGAGGATACAGAAGAGGGCGGAGAGGATCGTGAGGGCGAAACCGGCAAATACCCAGGGGTCCAGAAAACCGAGCATCATGCTAATGATTAGCACGGGTTTTTTTTGACTGTCAAGCAATAATGTGCCACAAGGGGTTGACATGCCCGACAGCAGGGGTAAAATAGAGTGTAGCGTATGAAATAACTCGGGTTCAAAGACGGCATGGCCGTTTTTGAAGGGTTACAGGATGGTCGGGCCGCCATCTCCCACGGGAGACGGCGGCCCTTTTCATTCTCACAAAGGAGGGTTTTATGAGAAAGATAGTGATCTGCGCAATGGTCTTGGCCGCTGTTTCGTTGCTGTGCATTCCCGCCGGTGTGTCGGCCTTCAACGCCCAGGATGTGCAGAAGCTCAACACGACGAACAAGTGCAGCAAGTGTGACCTGTCCGGGGCGAACCTCGAGGGGATCGATCTCTACGGGGCAAGGCTGGACGGGGCCAACCTGTCGGGCGCCAACCTGAAGGGGACTCTCTTCAATGACGCGGACCTCAGGGGTGCGAATCTCAAGGGCGCGTCCACGGACAAGGAGACGAGTTTTTCCGGGGCCAAGCTCTCCGAGGCTGTCTGGATGGATGGCTCGAAGTGCAAGTCGGGACAGATAGGAAGGTGCAAGTAAGCAGCGCAAAGAGGTCGGGTGACACGCACGGAGCGGCCCCGGTAATATAGGCTTGGACTTTGGGGGCGCATCGGGTTAGAATAATGGGGTCTCCATTCGATGTGTAATGTCATGCGAGGTCCCATGAGATATTTTCTTGCCGTCTTGCTTGTGTGCGTGCTTGCCGCCTGTACCGGTTGTTCGAAGGGCGAGGACAACGGGACAACGGCCGGCGATTACTACAGGCAGGCGTACCAGTTCATCGACGCGGGGCATCCCAGGGAGGCCATTGATCTTCTCAACCTCGCCATCAAGAAGGACCCCAACTACTACGAGGCATACTACAACCGCGGCGTTGTCTTCTATCTCCTCAAGGATTATCAGAAGGCCGTCGATGATTTCTCGAAGGCCATTGCCATCGACCCGAAAAACTCCTCGGCGTACGCAAGCCGGGGGGAGGTGCACGAGATCATGCGGGAGAACGAAAAGGCGTACAGCGATTACAGAACGGCTGCGCGGATGGGCAATGGTGAGGCGCGGAAATATCTGACGTCGAAGGGAATGTCCTGGTAGTCCCTATTTCTTCCTGAACTTGCTGTAGATGAAATACGCGAGGAGTCCCACTCCTGCAGCCAGCCACGCGACGGTGTATATCTCCACGTTCCCTCCGTTTCAGGTCTCTATGGTGTTTCCGGTCCCAACCCCTCGTACAGGTTGAAAGAAAAGAGGGGCTCGTGAAAGCCCCTCTTGGTGTTCGTTCCACACGATATCAGTTCTTTGCCGGGAAAAGCCGGTCCAGCAGCTCCTGGGAGGGTTTCTTCGTGATGGCGCTGACGACGAAATAGATTATGCCGCAGCCGATAACGAGCCACCACTCGAAGGTCCCGAGGCCGACCTCCTTCTTGAAGAGGACCTTCCATCCGCCGTAGATGCTCATGCCCGTCCCGTAGACGACACAGCAGAAAGCGCCCCACTTCGTGGCGCCCTTCCAGTAATAGGAGACCGCCGTCACGAAGAAGAAGATCGCACCGAGACCCATTGCCGCGAGGCCCATGAAGATGGACAAAAGCGGCGGCGGGTTGACGAGCGTCCAGTAGAAGGGCAGGAAGAGGAACAGCGCGATGAGGAAGTAACCAAGGTACAGCATGGACTTGTCCGATACCTGCGGCCACCACAGCTTGATGACGTCGCGGGTTATGTTGGCGCTCATGATAAAGACCATGCCGGCGAGCGTGGAAAGTGCCGCCGCGAAAAGACCCATGACGTAAAGCGTCATCAGGGGAATGCCGCCGACGGCGAAGGCAAGCTCAGGTGCAGCGAGGTCCGCCGCCCAGGGCTTGACCTTGAGGAGGTTTGGCCCGTAGATCATCCTGGCGACAAGACCGTTGCTCGAACAGTCGAGCATGATGGGGACGCCGGCGATGAGGTAGACCATGATGATCAGTGTCCAGTAGCCTTTCTTGTTCAGGGTGCCCATGCCGAGGAAACGGCTCACGTTATGGGGAAAGCCGATCGCCATGGTGAAGAAGATGACCGGGCAGGCAAGTATGCCGACGAGGCTCGAGAAGAGCTGTGTCGGACCAACCTGCGGCAATTCCGGTCGTATGAGCTTGATGAGCGCGGGGCCCACCTTCGGTTCCATGTAGAGCTTTGAGGATATTTCATAGAAGCCGCCGGCCCAGATGATCGCCCATATGCCGAGAAGCGCCCCGACAAAGCCGAGGAATGCGCCCTGGAAGGCCATGGACCACTGGGTGCCGACGTAGCCGCCGAGCACCATGTAGAGCCAGGCGATGAAGATGGACAGGAGCAAACACCACACCGCGGGAAGACCCGTGGTGGCGTACCACACGCCGCCTGCCGCCTTGAGCTGACCCACGGAGTACATGAAGAGGAAGTAGAGCATGCAGATGGCGACGACGGTCTGGAGCATCTTGCTCTCAAACCTTCGGCCGATCGTCTCAGGCAGCGTGGCCGCGCCGAGTTTCTTCGAAAAGGAGGCCGTCTTGACGGCGGCGAGCCAGCAGCACGGGATGAGGCCGAGAAGGCTCCAGATGCCCGCGAACCACATCCCCGAGAAACCGACGGCGTATACGACACCCGTGCTTCCGGCGAAGGCCCAGCCCGAGAGGTAGGACGCCGACAGGGCGCAGCCCGTCACGACAGGTCCGATGTCCCGTTTACCGACAAGATATTCCTCGAAGGAGCCTTTTGCCACCTTCCTCTTGCTCAAAATTCCGAGGACGATGGAGACAAGAAGCATCAACCCAACGCCGATGCTGCCCCATATCGCCATTTCCGCTGATGGTTTTTGAAAGTCGAGATACGTTATCGGATTCATTCCTTCCACCCCCTTGTTATGAGCCAGGTGCCGATAAAGGTCATGAGAAAGAGTCCGATGATGAGAACCCACCACACATACCAGGATGCCATCAATACCGATGCATCGGGAAGTGTGACGGGAGGTACTACTGGTGCTGTTGGCTGCATAATAACCCCCTTTGCGTTTTTAAAAACACATTTCCCCTACTGAAGGTAAGTCCCACCTCCTTTCAGCAAACTGTTATCAAAAAAAGAGGACACGTGAAAAAATGAAACCGTTGTTGTCGCTACAACGGTATGGATATAGTGATAGACTTGATATTCCAAACGCCCCCTTCCCCTTTATAATAATAAATCATAGTGTTCTAAGGATAAATGTCAAGAAAAAAATCCCGTCCCCGCCGGGCGCGGAACGCTACTAGAAAAGGAAGTATACAGTATATCAACGGGATGTGGCGACATTGTACAAAAAAGCATTTGGAGTGGATTGGCGCCCGGCGCCCTTAAGTCTCAGAGTCTCACGGACACCGTTTTCGATATGCCCTGCTCTTCCATGGTGATACCGTATATCATGTCCGAGTACTCCATGGTTATCCTGTTGTGGGTGATGAAGATGATCTGGGACTTGAGGCTCATCCCCCGTATGATGTCGAGGAGGCCCGCGAGGTTCGCGTCGTCGAGCGGCGCGTCTATCTCGTCCATGAGGGCGAAGGGGCTTGGCTTCGTGTCCATGAGGGCAAGAAGGAACGCGAGCGATATGAGGGCCTTTTCGCCGCCCGAGAGAAGCTCCATCCTGGTAACCTTCTTGCCCGGAGGCTGGACGAAGAGGTCGACGCCGGCCTGTTCCGCGTTGATCGCGAGGTGTCCTTTGCCGCCCTTGAAGAGGAGGTCGGTGAACCGCGAGAAGGCGCTGTTCACCTTGTCGAAGGTCTCCGAGAAGAGTTCCTTCGTGAACTGGTCGATCTTCGTTATCGTTTTCCTGAGGGATTCCATCGCTGCAAGGAGGTCTTCCTTCTGCTTGTCCAGAAAGGAGATCCTCTCCTTCAGTTCAAGGTATTCCTTCTCGGCCCTGAAATTGATCTCGCCCATTTCGGCTATCCTCGCGGTGAGCGATTCCCGTTCCTTTTCTATATCGGAGGGCAGCTGCACCGTTATCTCGTCGGGCTGCTCGATGCCATATGTGCCGGCGAGGTGCTCGACGATGGTGAGGCGCTTCTCTTCGAGGACGGCGAGGTCTTTCTCGGCATTCTCTTTCCTGGCACGGACCCGTTCGATCTCCTTGCCAAGGGTGTCGATGGATTCCTGGAGCGTCTGTTTCTGGGCGTGAAGGTTGCCAAGCATCGTCTTGAGATCCTCGAACCTCGCGACATGCTTTTGCAGGTCCGCCTCAAGCTCCTCGTATGACCGCTCCATGTATCGTATCTTCTGCGTGCGTCCCTCGATGTCCCTGTTGATGGCCGCGTATTTTTCCGTGAGCCCCTGTGCCTTCTGGGCAAGTGACCGAATGGCTGCCTCGGAGCGTTCCCGGTTGTCGCTGATGGATTTGAGCATGTTCATCTTTCTCTCGATCTCGATCGTGACCGCGTGCCATGCCGACTGCGCCGCCTCATGCTCTTTCTTCAGCCCTGCCAGCGTCTCCCTGAGCCGGGTCATGGAGGCCTCTATGGCGGTCTTTTCCTCCTCCCGGCGTCTGCGGTCGGAGATGAGGGGTTCGAGCATTTCGGGGCCCGTGTCGTCGGGAGATTCGGTCATCGCCTGAAGTGCCGTGAGCCTGTCGGCGGTATTTTTCCATTGCGCTTCCGCCATGAGGAGGTCCTTCTCGAGCGTCCGTGCCCTTCCTTCCTCTCCCTCGCGGGCCGCGCGGGCGGAGCGGCACTTTGCGTCACAGGCCTCGAGACGGGGCTTCAAACCCGCAAGGGCGCTGCCGTGGCGTTCCACGTCGGCCGTGAGGGTCTGCAGCTCCTTCTCGAGCTTCAATTTCTCCCTGAACTGTCTCACGTCGATCTTCTTCGATGCCCCACCGGTGAGGACGATGCCCCGGGAGTCGACATAGACATCGTCATTGATGAATATCCCTTCCTCGCCGGCAGCGACCCGCGAGAGGGCCTCATCGATGTCCGCTATCCAGGTAACGTCCATCTCGACATCGTTCCCGGCCTTCCTGAAAATCCCTTTCGGGGGAAAGAACACGCGGTTGCCTTCCCGGTCCCGGACGGCCGAGGCCACGGCCTCCATGGAACCGCTTTTCACGACCTCGTACTCGAGCTCTTCGGAGAAGAACCTTTCCAGCGCCTTGATCCTCGACTCTTCCGTCCTGATAAGGTTGACGAGCCGGTCTTCCGCGCGTACCGCGTCCTCGGGGCCGTCGATGTACCCGCCAAGCTGTTTGAGGAATTCTTCCTTGACCCGTTTCTCGCTCCGCGCGCTCTCGACGAGGGCCCTCTGCCTCTCCATCTCCTTGAGGATGTCCTCACGCTCGCCCGTGGCGGCCGATTCCCTGGCGGAGAGGGACTCCTTTTCCCTGAGCGCTCCCTGCAGGGTGTCGTGAAGGGCCTTGCGCTTCGCGTCGAGGGACGCGAGGAGCGTTTCGAGTTCCTTGACCTCAACCGCCTGGCGCTCCATGCGCCTGCGCCTCTCCTCGGCCTGCCGCTCGATCTGCGCTATCCTGTTGCGTGTCTCCGTGAGGGCGCTCATGGAGACGAAGAGCTTCGTGCGGGCCTCCTCGAGGGCCTTCTCGTGCTCCTCGATGTTCGTCTTGAAGCCCTGCGCGATATCCCGGGTCCGCGCCTCTTTCCCCTTTTCCTCTTCCAGCTCGCCTGTCAGGGCCCCGCTTCTTTCCCGGAGGGCTTCCATCTCTTTCTCGTGGCGCGCCGTCTCCGTGGCGATGGAGGACTCTTCTTCCGCGAGCCCCTTGAGGGACGCCTCGAGGCGTTTCACCTCTTCGCCCAGGTACTCTATCTCGAGAAGGCGGCTCTCCATGTCCTTCTCTTTACTCTTGAGGTCGACCTCCAGCTGCCTGATGATGTTGTCGGTGAGGGCGAACTCGCTCTCCTTTGCCTCGAACTCCTCCCGGACCGTCGATCTATCAGCTTCCTTCTGGAGTATCTCTTCCTCGAGGTCTGTCTGCCGCTCGCGGACCTTTGCCATGCGCTTGACGAGCTTCGCGTACCCGTCGAGGAGGAGCTGTCTGTCTATCTCGTGCAGTCTGTCGGCCAGTTCCTGGTACGCCTTCCATCGCTCCCATTCCTGCTCCGCCTTGCCGAACGAAGCGGTGACCTCCCGGTATATGTCGTCGATGCGTTCCAGGTTCGACGTCGTCTCTTCCATGCGGTTCACGGCGTCCCGTTTCTTCTCCTCGAACCGCGTTATCCCGCTTGCCTCTTCGATGACGATGCGCCGCTCGGCGGGTTTCATGCTGATCAGGGCCTCGATGCGTCCCTGCTCGATGATGGCGTAGGAATTCGTGCCAAGGCCCGTTCCCAGGAAGGCGTCCTGCACGTCCTTCAATCGGACGATCTTGCCGTTGAGGGAATATTCGTTCGTGCCGTCCCGGTATATCCGTCTCTTTACGACGAACTCCCTGTCCCCTTCCGTGAGATCGAGGGTCACCTCGGCGATGTTGACGGGTCTCTTCCCGTTGCTGCCGTGAAAGATGACGTCGCCCATGTCCTTGACCCTCAGGCTCTTCGTGCCCCTCTCGCCAAGGACCCAGACGATGGCGTCGACTATGTTGCTCTTGCCGCAGCCGTTGGGCCCGACGATGGACGTGATCCCCTCGCCGAACTGGAAGACGGTGCGGTTGAGAAAGGATTTGAAACCGAATATCTCGAGTCTGGCCAGTTTCATTGGATCGATTCGACGGCTCGCGCCAGTCTCTTCTCCACGGCCTCTTTGCCCAGAATGGCGATGACCTCGAATATCCCGGGGCTCACGGTCCTGCCGCAAAGGGCCACCCTGACGGGCTGGATGATACCGACGGGCTTGGCATTGTACTTCTTCGTCAATCCCTCGATGAGGACCTTGAGGCCCTCCTCTTCGTCCATGGAGGCGATGTTCTTGAGGCCTTCGGCAAAATCGACGAGAATGGGTTTCGTTGCCGGAGTGAGGAACTTCGCGCGGGCGGCCTCATCGAAGGCGAAGTCATCACGGAAGAAATACTCCGCCATCTGCGCCATCTCCCTGAGGGTCCGCGCGCGCTCGCGGAGGTTGACGACGACCCTGACGAGACGGCTGTCGGCGGTGGCCTTTATCCCCATGCCTTCGAGAAAGGGCAGGAGCCTCCCGGCGATGTCCTCGGCGGGAAGGGTCTTCAGGTAGTGGCCGTTGAGCCAGGTCAGCTTGTCCATGTCGAAGACGGAAGGCGACCTTCCCACATTGGGAAGATCGAACTTCTCGATCAGTTCCTGCCGGCTGAATATCTCCTGGTCGCCGTGCGCCCAGCCGAGACGCGCCAGGTAGTTCATGAGAGCCTCGGGCAGAAATCCGTCGTTGCGGTATTCCAGGAGGGACGTGGCGCCGTGGCGCTTGGAGAGGCGGGCCTTGTCCTTTCCGTGGATGAGGGGCACGTGGGCGAACTGCGGGACGGGATACTTGAGGGCCTCATAGATAAGTATCTGCCGCGGGGTGTTGTTGATGTGGTCGTCGCCGCGGACGATGTGCGTGATGCCCATCAGCGCGTCGTCGATGACGACGGTGAAGTTGTACGTGGGCGTGGAGTCGGTCCGGAAGATGATAAGGTCGTCGAGCTCCTCGCATTTAAAGGTGATCCTGCCGCGGATGAGGTCCGTGAAGCTCACCTCGCCGTCTACGGGACTGCGGAAACGGATGACGAAAGGCTTGCCTTCATTGGAGGTGTCACCGGCGGGAAGGTCACGGCACGTCCTGTCATAGTGGGGCTTGCCGCCCTCCTTGAGCGCCTTCTTTCGTTTCTCCTCGAGCATTTCCGCGGTGCAGTAGCATTTGTACGCGTATCCCTGATCGAGGAGCCTGTAGGCGTGCTCCCGGTACAGGTCCATGCGGTCCATCTGGTAGTATGGTCCCTCGTCCCAGTGAACACCGAGCCAGGAGAGGCCGCCGAGTATGTCTTTCACATACTCTTCCTTCGACCGTTCGACGTCGGTGTCCTCTATCCTGAGGACAAAGACCCCCCCGTGATGTTTCGTATAAAGATAGTTGAAAAGAGCGGTCCGGGCGCCGCCTATGTGGAGGTTCCCCGTTGGACTCGGCGCGAACCTTGACTTGACCATTATTGTGTCCTCCAGATAAAGATTGTAGTGATTATAAAGGAAAATTCCCCCGGCATCAATCCATTTTTCAAAAGGCGCTCCCGCCCGTTCCCGGCGTCCTCTGGAAAAAAAACTCCCATTTTTCAGGAGGTGGTATATAATGGTCTAAGTGGAGAAACGATTCTCAGACGAGTTGATCACCGCCATCGAGAAGGGTGACCTTGAAAGCGTTGTCCAGTTCATCGGCAAGGGTGCCGATGTCAACGACGCTGACCACAACGGCAACACCCCCCTCATGTATGCGTCGATGCGCGGATTCACGGACACGGCGCGCTTCCTCCTCGACAACGGGGCCGATGTCAATGCCCGGAACACGCAGGGTGTGACCCCGCTGACCTATGCCTGCAGGAACAACCAGGTGGGCGTTCTGAGGCTCCTTGTCTCCCGCGGCGCCGATGTCAACGTTCCCGACAGGGATGGCGGCACGGCCCTCACCTTCGCGAGCAAGAGCGGCCACCTGGAGATCGTCAGACTTCTCGTGGAGCATGGCGCGGACCTCAATGCCCGGGACCACGAGGGTGACACGCCGGTCATGTGCGCAATAAACGGCAAGTCCGCGGGCATCATCAATTTTCTCATCAGCCGGGGCGCCGACCTCACGATAATGAACAAGCATAACAAGACCGCCCTCGACCTTGCATCCGAAAAGGGGCTTCTCAGGATCGTCAACGACATAAAGTTCAGGCTTCTGGAAAGGCAGAAGCAGGTATCCTGAACCCCGTGCGCGGCTTCTCTCCCGCAGGAAGGGGAGAACCTGTGCATTTCCTGCCGATTACCGCGTAATAACCATTACTTATTTAATTTTTCTCAATATTATGCTACAATATGGCAACCTGGCCGAAAAACGATGAAAAACTATTCGGAGGCATAATGTTTGATGTAGGAGAAGTCGCAGTATATCCGGGGCATGGTGTCGGTCGGATCGAGTCTATCGAAGAAAAAGAGTTCTCAGGTACCAAACAGTCATTCTACATAATCCGCATCCTCGACACGGACATGACCATCATGATACCTATCGACGGCGCGAAGAATGCCGGCCTGAGATGCGTCATCGATGCCTGTGAGGTGTGCAAGGTCTACGATATCCTCAAGGACAAGAACATCGTTCACGACAACTCGCCCTGGAACAGACGGTACAAGGAATACATGGAAAGGATCAAGAGCGGTTCCATCTATGAGGTCGCGACGGTTCTGAAAGAGCTCTACAACCTCCGATACTGGAAGGAACTTTCCTTCGGCGAAAAGAAGATGTTCGAGATGGCACGCAATCTCATCACGAAGGAACTTTCCATGTCTCTCGGCACCGAAGAGCTTGTAGTCGAGCAGGAGATCGAAGAGATCTTCCTGGCGAATAACAACAATCAAAAAGGAAATACCGCCAATCACCACAAGGGTTGAGTCCTTGGATATATTCATTCAGATAATCCTCCTGACCGTCACAACCCTTACCGGATATTTCATACTCAAAGAACTCCTCTCGAGCGGGGTCTGGGGGCTCGTCGGGGCGACATGCGGGCTGATCCTCGGGTATGCCATCCTCAAGATCGAGCTCAAGCTCCGGGACATATCCCTGAAGATCATTCTCGGAAGTCTCACGGGGGTTGTCGTGAGCCTTTTCGTGGCCAATCTCTTCGTGTCCCGTCTCCTTCTCGCCCTGATCAAGGACATCCCCATCACGCTCCCCATCTACGTCCTTTTCTACTTCATCATGGGTTACCTCGGGTTTGTCCTCGGGAAAGAGAAGTCGAAAACGATCGACCTCTCCAAGGTCCCTCTCTTCGATCGCCTGGAAGAGGACAAGGACATCAAGCTTCTCGACACGAGCACCATCATAGACGGGCGGATAGCAGACATATGCGAGACCGGTTTCATACAGGGGACCTTTGTCATCCCCCAGTTCGTCCTCTACGAGATACAGCACATCGCCGACCACCAGGACCCTGTGAAGAGGACCCGCGGCCGCCGCGGCCTCGATGTCCTGCACAGATTGCAGAAACAGACCTTCCTCGCCGTCAGGATCGTGGACTATGATTTCCCCAAGCTCAAGGACGTTGACACCAAGCTCATAGCCCTCGCGAAACGACTGGGGGGAAAGATCGTCACCAACGACTACAACCTCAACAAGGTCGCCGAACTGCAAGGCATCGAGGTCCTCAACATGAACCAGCTTGCCATGTCGCTCCGCCCTGCGCTCCTGCCGGGCGAACAGATGAGTATCAAGGTGCTCAGGGAAGGCAAGGAGCAGGGCCAGGGGATCGGATACCTCGATGACGGCACGATGGTAGTGGTCGACGATGCGAGGAAACACCTCGGCAAGACCGTCGACGTTGTCGTCACGAGCGTCCTGCAGACGACCTCGGGACGCATGATCTTTTCGAGGCTCAAGGGAGAGGCGGGGAAGGATTACATGTACCCCGACGAATATCAGTTGGAAGAACAGGCGTGATACAGACATGAGAACGATCGCGATCATTCTCGCCGGTGGCGCGGGAAAGAGGATGGGTGCCGCCACCAACAAGCAGTTCCTGCTCATCGAGAACAAACCCATCATTGTTCACACACTGCAGATATTTGAAGAGTGCCGGGCCGTGGACGGCATCTATTTTGTCGTCAATCAGAAGGATCTTCCTCTCATTCAGGAGGAGATACTGGAGACCTACAAGTTCAACAAGATCATGAAGATCGTTATAGGCGGCAAGCTCAGGCAGGACTCGGTGAGGAACGGACTGGAGGCCATCGAGCATCCCTGTGACGTGGTTGTCATACACGACGGGGCGCGGCCTTTCGTATCCCCCGCGTTCATCGAGAAAGGCATCTTCCTCATGGAGATGTACGATGCCGTCATCCCGGCCCTGCCTGTGAAGGACACCGTGAAGGTCATCTCCAAGGAAGGGTTTGTCGTGAAGACCCTCGAAAGGGATTCCCTCTGGCACGTTCAGACCCCCCAGACGTTCAAGTACCCCCTTATCATGAAGGCATACCGGGAAGGAATGGCGAAAAGACACTACGGGTATGACGACGCCACGTTCATAGAGCACCTGGGAAAGAAGGTGAAGGTCATAGAGGGCTCTCCGTACAACATGAAGATCACCACGCCCGAGGACCTGACCATAGCGAGAGGGCTTCTTTCCCAGCTCAAAGGGACCTTATGAGGATAGGGACTGGGTTCGACGTCCATCGGCTGACAGATGGCAGGCGGCTTGTCCTGGGAGGCGTCGAGATCCCTTTCGGGAAAGGTCTTCTCGGCCACTCCGACGGGGATGTGCTTCTCCATGCCATAAGCGACGCGATACTGGGTGCCCTCTCTGAAGGGGACATCGGGGTTCATTTCCCCGACACCGACAGGGACATCGAGGGCATCGACAGCGCCGTGATACTTGCCCGGGTCTCGGCGATAGCCCGCGAGAGGGGTTACCGGGTCGTCAACGTCGACAGCGTCGTCGTGGCAGAGGCGCCGAAGATAGCTCCGTACCGGGAGGCGATGAGGGAGAGGATCGCCGGGCTCCTGTCCATTGACGCCGGCATGGTGGGTCTCAAGGGCAAGACGACCGAGGGCCTGGGGCTGACCGGCAGGGGCGAAGGTATCGCGGCGCACGCCGTCGTTCTCATGGACAGGGTCTGAAAGAGGCATGTGTCCCGGATCTCCACGACAGATGAGGCGAAAATGGTCAGGGTAAGGTTTGCCCCGAGCCCGACGGGACATCTCCACGTGGGAAACGCGAAGACGGCCCTCTTCAACTGGTTCTTCGCCAGGAAGAACGGGGGGTCCTTCGTTCTGCGCATGGAGGATACGGACGTCGAACGCTCCGACGCGGCCTACGAGAGGTCCATCACGGATGATCTTGCCTGGCTCGGGATCGCCTGGGACGAAGGACCGCTGCGCCAGTCCGAGCGTCTTGACGTCTACAGGTCCCACGCGATGGTCCTCCTGGAGAAGGGCCTCGCGTACCGGTGTTTCTGCAGCGAACAGGAGCTTGCCGCGGCGAGACAGAGGTCGCTGGCGCGGGGCGAGCCTCCGAGATATGACGGAAAATGCCGGGACCTTTCCGCCGGGGAGGCCGTAAGGCTCACGGACGAGGGGCGGCCCTTCACCCTGCGCTTCCGGTCGGATGGAAGGCCGATAACGTTCCGGGACGGCATACGGGGGGAGCTTTCTTTCCCGAGGGGACACGTGGATGACCTCATAATCCTCAGAAGGGACGGGACACCGACGTACAACCTGGCCGTCGTCGTCGACGACATGCTCATGGGGATCACCCACGTCATACGGGGAGGGGACCATATCTCCAACACGCCGAAGCAGATAGCCCTCATCAATGCCCTGGGAGGAAGGCCGCCTGAATACGCGCATCACTCCCTCCTTATCGGTCCTGACCGCAAACCTCTCAGCAAGAGGCACGGCGCGACGCGCGTTATGGATTTCCGTGCCATGGGAATAGTGAGCGAGGCGCTCGTGAACTACCTGTCGACGATGGGGCGAAGCCTTGCGGTGGAGCTCCTCAACACCGATGAGCTCATCCGGACCTTTTCCCTTGACTCAGTATCCGGTTCGGACAGTGTTTTCGATATGGAGAAGCTGCTCTGGTTCAACAGGGAATACCTGAAGCGCATGCCTCTCACCGAGCTTCTCGACAGGGCGGGGATCGACACCTCCCGGGCGGAGAAGATGTCCGTCGTGCGTGAGAACGCCTCCACCCTTACCGACCTCAGGGAGTACATGGAGATGTTCGACAGGGCGGAGTTCAGGGAGAGCGCGCTTCGTTACCTCTTGAAGATGGACGCGGCCGGAGAGATAGCGAAGGCCGTCAGGCCCCGCCTCGCAGCCGGGAGCGGCCTCACCTTCGACGAGCTCGCCGGCGCTCTCGCCGCGCCCCCCGGCCTTAAGAAAAGGGACCTCTTCATGATCCTGAGGGCCTTTATCACGGGAAGGTCAGACGGGCCCCCCCTGCGGGATGTCTTTCCTCTCGTTCCCGTGGAGGTCATCACAGGTCGCATCGATGCCTATCTCGAGCACAGACACGAAGGATAGCGGGCCCATGAAGACGAGCGGCAGGCGTAACATGGGGGAAAGGGCGGCAGGACTCTACGCACTCGTGAAATCCGTTTTTCGCAGCCTGTCGTTGAGAACGCAGCTCCTCCTCATTCTCCTCTTTCTCCTTCTCATATCCATCGGTTCCCTGACCATCATCTACACGAGGGCCGAAGAGGCCCTTCTCGACAAGGTGGGCGAGAATATCGACGACATCACCAGGGCCATCCAGATAAGCGTCGAGGAACTGACGTACCGGGGGGATTCGACGGCCCGGCTCAAGAGCTACGTGGACATGCTCAACAAGAAGGGGATCAAGGAGATCTCGATCGTTAGCGACAAGTCGGAGGTCATCGCCAGTTCCGACCCGAAGAAGATCGGCACCACCCAGAAGCTGACGGAGAAGAGGCCGGCCGCGCGGAAAAAGGACCTCATGATCACGGCGCGCCTCGGCGACGAGCATCGCAGCGGCACCCAGCGGCTCTACAACATCATCATGCCAGTCGCGATCAAGGGCCAGAATATCGGCTACATCCATATCAACATGGCACTCGACGACTATCGTCTCCTGCAGAACCGCAACCAGATCAAGAGGATCCTCAGCATGATCTTCGCCTTCACCATCGGCATCATCGTGTGCCTCGTCATCGCCGAGAAATACACGGAACCGATCAAGAGGATAGCCATGGCAAGCAGGAAGATCGCCATGGGAGAGCTCGTCAAGATCAGGGAAACGGACCGCAAGGATGAGATCGGTACCCTGGTGACGAGCTTCAATGAAATGGTGGACAAACTCGACGAGCGCAAGGAGCTGGAAGAGAAGCTGAAGAAGTCCGAACAGCTTTCCCTCATCGGTCAGCTCTCCTCAGGTATCGCCCACGAGATACGGAACCCTCTCAATTTCCTGACCCTCTCCATAGGACACATCAGGGAAAGGGTGACGGAGGAGCCCATCTCGGACAAGGAGGACCTCGTCGGGCTTCTCGACAGCCTCCTCACGGAGATATACCGGGTGAACGAGCTCATCCACAATTTCCTTTTCCTCGGCAAATCGATCACACTCAACAAGGAAGACGTGCCCCCCGGGAACCTCGTTGACGAAGCGCTCGTCATGGTGAAGGACAAGATTCGAAGCGGTGTCGAGATCGAGCTTGGCTGCCGCGACGGCACCGATACGATGTACTGTGACAGGGAGTACATGCGGCTCTGCGTCATCAACCTTGTGATAAATGCCGTCCAGGCCATAGAGGGGCCGGGGAGGGTGCGCATCGAGTGCGGGACGGAGGATTCCGTGACATACCTGTCGGTCTCCGATGACGGGGAGGGCATAGCGGAAGATGAGCTTGACAAGATCTTCGAGCCCTATTACTCTACAAAAAAACTCGGCATTGGTCTCGGGCTCGCCATAACGAAGCGGTTCGTCGAGGAGCACGGCGGCACCATATCGGCCGCGAGCGAGATCGGAAAAGGAACTACCATGACCATAAGGATCCCACGCCATGAAGGATGACACGAAGGGCGCTATCCTTGTCGTTGAGGACGACAGGAACCAGCGCGGGATCATAAAGACCATCCTTTCGAAGGAGGGTTTCTATGTCGAGGCCGCCGACTGCGGAAAAAAGGCGGTGGACATCCTCAAGAACGGAAATTTCGATGTCATCCTCACGGACCTCAAGCTTCCCGACATCGACGGCACGGAAGTGCTGAGGGAAGTGAGGGCCCTGGGGAGGACCTGCCACGTGATCATCATGACCGCCTTCGGCTCCATACCCTCGGCCGTGGAGGCGACCAAGCTTGGTGCCTTCTACTATCTTGAGAAGCCCCTCGAGAAGGACCAGCTTCTCCTCGTCATCACCAATGCCATGAACCAGGTGAAGCTCCTCAAGGACAACATCATGCTGAAGGACCAGCTGCGGGACCGTTTTCACATCGACAACATCGTCGGTGCGCACGGTGCCATGGAGGAGCTTTACAAGATCGTCAGGAGGGTGGCCCCGACGAACTCCACCGTTCTCATTCACGGTGAAAGCGGAACGGGCAAGGAGCTTTTCGCCAAGAGCATTCACTACAACAGCCCCAGGAAAGGGAAACCCTTTTTCGCCATCAACTGCGCGGCCATACCGGAAACGCTTCTCGAGAGCGAACTCTTCGGGTACGAGAAAGGCGCCTTCACCGGGGCCCTGGCGCGGCAGATCGGGCTCTTCGAGCAGGCCAACGGCAGCACCCTCTTCCTCGACGAGATAGGAGACCTCACCCGGAGTACGCAGGCGAAGCTCTTGAGGGCCCTCCAGGAGAAGGAGATACGGAGGATCGGAGGAAAAGAGACGATCAAGCTCGACGTGCGCATCATCGCGGCGACCAACAAGAAGCTGGAACAGGAGATCGAGGCGGGAAGGTTCAGGGAAGACCTCTATTACAGGCTCAATGTCATCGCCTTTACCCTGCCGCCGCTGAGGGAAAGGCCCACTGACATACCTCTTCTCGTGGAGCATTTCCTGAAGAAGCTCGACGGCATTCACGGGGGCAGGAAGACCGTGAGCGACGAGGTCCTCGCGTGCCTCATGCAGTATTCCTGGCCGGGTAACGTCCGCCAGCTGGAATCTGTGCTGGAGCGCTCCTATATAATGTGCGAGGCGGGGACCATCGGCATGGAGTATGTTCCCGCCGAGGTCAGGTATTACTCGCAGCCCCGCGCGGCCATCGACGGGATCACGTCGAGGCTCGACGAGCTAATAGACGCGAAGCTCACGGCGGCCGAGTATCGCCTCTACCTTTACCTCACCAGGCTGGACCCCCGGGACGGAGGGTCCGACCATCTCCTCGAGCCGAAAGAGATAGCGGAGCACCTGGGGATAAGCCGGGACACCTTCTTCGTCGGCGTGTCGAAACTTAAGGAGCTCGGGCTTTACGACTACAAGGCGAGGGTGAACGAGCTCAAACACTCGCCAGGCCGGTCCCCCAGGAAGGAATAGTCGGATATTTCCGATTCGCGGGGCGTCCCGGAGTCGGATATTTCCGATTATAGCATGTCTCCCGGAAGACCTCCCGAACCTCTCCTCTTTATTATCGATACCTTACGATTCTGGCATAACAACTGCATACGTAAACCCCATGCAGCTAAATGTAACCAATAATAGGGAAGGAGGTGAAAAAGTATGAAGAAAGCATTGATGATCGTTCTCGCGATCCTGATCACCGTTGCCTTCGTTACGACCGTTATGGCGCAGGACAAGAAAGCCGCGACAGACAAGCCGGCCGCAGCGACAGACAAGCCCGTGAAGGAGAAAGTGGTCGAGAAGGCCAAGAAAGCCGGCGTGAAGAAGTTCGCAGGCGACTTCGTCTCCATGGACGAGGCGGCGAAGACAATAGTCGTCAAGGGTGAGACCGAGATGACCTTCGACGTTTCCAAGGTGAAGAAGATGGCAAAGTTCGCGGCTGGCGACAAGGTTAACGTAGTCTACACCGAGGCAGACGGCAAGAACGTTGCCAAGGCAGTGACGAAAGCCAAGGTCGCGAAAGAGAAGAAAGAGAAGAAGGCGGAAGAGAAGAAGGACGAGAAGCCCGCTGAGAAGCCCGCGGCTCCGGCCAAGAAGTAGTTCCGCATTGCAGACAAAAAAGGGGAGGCCCAAAGCCTCCTTTTTTTTTATTCTTCTCGCTTAAGCCGCTCAAGAGGTTCGAGCGATCTTTCAGAAGCTTAGCGGGTCGGCTTCGATGTCCACTCCCGGGATGTCGCGCAGTTCTTCGAAGACGTCCCTGAGGAGTGCTTCGTCTCCCTTCAGTATCACCCTGCGTATGTGATAGGGGGGCTTTTCGAGAGGAAGGGTGCCGAGCAGCGCACCTTCGAGGCCTCCGTCGGTGATGACCTTGCGGACCTTCGCGAGAGTGGCATCGGCCCGGGCCGCTGTCTTGCCGCGGGCCTCGAGGAGAAAGACGCGGGCAAAGGGCGGGAAGTGGGCTTCCCCACGTTTCTTGAGTTCCCGTTCGATGAAAGAGGAGATCTCCAGATAGTCGCGGGGGTCAGCGGGCTCCTTTCCCGCTGAATAGGAGATGATGGATCGGGGGGTGAGGGCGTCCAGAAGGTTGAGAAGGATCTGGTGCGTTCTCTCTTCCGACCTGTATCCGCCCATCTTTCGCAGTTCCTCCCATTGGGCGAGGAGCAGCCTGTCGACGGGGAGAGTGTAGAGCTTGGAGAGGGATTGCGTACCGACGAGGACAGCCGCACCGCCCTTACGGGGTGCGCGGATGGCCGCTGCCTCTTTCCTGAGGGAGTCGCCGGTGATGCGGGTGATGGTAAGGTGCGGCCAGGCCCTGCGGAGGTGCTCCTCGATGAACACTATTCCTATCCGGGAGAAGCCGATGGCGCTGCTGCCGCACTGGGGGCAGGTGCCCTCATATGCGAGCCGCGCCCCGCAGCCGGGACAAACGAGGTTCCCCGCCTGCCTGTCGTAGGTGAGGGCTTCCCCGCAGCCGGGACAGGAAAGGGTTTCCCTACAGGCGTGACATTTGAGGTACGAGCCCTGGTCCTTCCGCGGGACGTAGACTGCGACGCGCGTGCCGTGCCGGGCGGCCTCTCCCGCCTCGGCACTGAGATGGTCGATGATCTCACCCGTCGAGCGGGAGGGGACGCTTGTCGTCCTTTCCGCGTAGTCTCCCCGGGTGGGCCATTCATTGCAGGTGATCCCGAAGCCCTGTGTCCGGGCGAGATGGATCGCGTCGATGGAACAGGCGGCAGAACCGAGGACGACGGATGCCTTCGCGAGCCGCGCCCTTTCGACGGCAACCCTCACGGCATTGAACTTGAACCCTTCCTCGTTCTTGTATTCATCATCGTCGCACCTCTCGACGATGATGAGAGAGAGGCCGTGAAGGGGGAGAAAGACACAGTTCCTGTTCCCGAGGACCACGTGCCCGCCCTCGCGGCGGCTCCTGAACCAGGTTTCCATCCTCTGCTTCACGGGTGTGCCGGAGGAGAACCACAGAACGCGGGGACCGTAGGCTTCCCTGAGTCTTTTCGTGAACCACACCCCGGCGGCATGGTAATCGGGAACGAGGAAAAGGACGTTCCCGCCTCGCCCCAGGTGGTCCGATATGACCCTCTCGTAGTGCGCCAGCCGTTCCTCCACGGAATCAATGAGAAGGACCTTTTCTCCTCCGCTACCGTCCGGGCCCGGGGGGGCCGGGACGGGCGGAGCGAAGATCTCCCCCGTCAGCGTCTCGCGAAGGTCAAGGAGGCCGTCCCTGTGCAGGCGCATGAGCTCTGTTCTGCCGAGTTTCCTGATCGCCTTCCTGAGGGGCAGGCCGTCCACGTCCGCGCGGGAGGCGGACTCGACGGAGAGGAAACGCTCGAGGTCTCCGGCTGAGGGCAGGGCGTATTTGAACGCGATCCCCCCGGGCGTGACATAGAACAATGATGACCAGCGCACAAGTGCCGGAAGCTCGTGGGATAGAAGGGGAAAGAAATCGAGCACACCTGCGACGGACTTGAGTCCCTCCCCTCCCCCGTCCTTGAGGGCGACGACGACCCCGGCGGTTTCCCTGTGCCGGAAAGGAACGAGGACGCGCGCGAGTTCGAATATATGGGGGGCGAGCTCGCCGGGGACCCTGTAGGAAAAGGACCTGCCGACGGGTATCGGAAGAGCTACATCGACGATCATGAAGAAAAAAGGAGGTCCCGGTAGTCGAGGCTTTTCAGGGTCCTCACGTGGGTCAGCGGCTCACCGAGTATCCTGCCTCCTATCTCGTGGAACGATTCGGGGGCATCGGTCACGAAATACTCGCACCTGCCGCGGCCGCGCCTGTTGAAGAGGTCGTTCTCTTCGAGGATGGCGCGGGCCTCTTTTGCGGTTTCCTTTCCGGAGTGCACGATCTTCACGTCCTTGCCCATCGTCTTCCTGATGACGTCCTCGAGGACCGGGTAGTGGGTGCATCCCATGACGAGGACATCGATGCCTGAGCTCTCGAAAGAGTGAAGGTATTTGCGGGCCATGAGGCTCGCTATCTCGTCATGCTCGAGACCTTCTTCCACTATGGGAACGAAAAGGGGGCATGCCTGGGAGAAGACCTCTATGCCGGGATCGAGCTTCCTGATCGACCGGTCGTAGGCCATGCTCTTGATCGTGGTCCTCGTGCCGATGACCCCGACCCTGCCGCTCGTCGTGTTCCTTGCCGCTTCCCTGGCGCCGGGTCCGATGACCCCGATGACGGGAACGGGCATCCGTCTTTGCAGTATCGGGAGCGCGAAGGCCGATGAGGTGTTGCAGGCGATAACGAGAAGCTTGATGCCCTTCGTGAGAAGAAAAAGGGCGCTTTCCAGGGCATATTTCGTAACCATCCGGGGAGACTTGTTCCCGTAGGGAACCCTGGCGGTATCTCCAAAATAGATGATGTGTTCGTGGGGGAGCAGTTCCCTGACCTCCTTCAGAACGGTCATGCCTCCCACCCCGGAATCGAACATGCCGATGGCCAGTTTTTGCATGGTTACAGATTAGGAGAGATGGGGGTGAAATGTCAAGGCAATAAGGCCGCGCGCGAAAGAGGCTTTTTCCTTGCCTTTTTAAATCCAATACTGGTAAATAGAATAAAGCGATTCCCTGACAATCTGCCTTGTTCGACAGCTGTGGACCATCATTGCGGAACCCTTGTGTCGAGGGGAGAAGTGGGGTGCCCCGGGGGACGGCACGGGGAAAAGGGACTGGAACGGAGACGATGACAAGGATAGGTATCGCCTGCGATGAAGGCAAGAGCCGGGCCATTTCCGGAGATGTCCTTGCCAGGCGCGCCATGGCGTCG
Organism: Syntrophorhabdus sp.; assembly: GCA_012719415.1. NCBI lineage: Bacteria > Pseudomonadati > Thermodesulfobacteriota > Syntrophorhabdia > Syntrophorhabdales > Syntrophorhabdaceae > Syntrophorhabdus > Syntrophorhabdus sp. The sequence continues at coordinate 22,949 of JAAYAK010000247.1, read as the reverse complement.
GGGGGTATAACGAGACCCGACCTGATCCTTGCCTTCTGTTCCGGCAGGAATGGACCCGAAGCCTTCTTCCACGGCATAAGACAGGCCGCGGGAGCCGATGTTCCCGTTGTCGGGGGGTCCGCGATCGGTGTCATATCCAACGACTTTCTCTCCTACAGGGACCCCGTGGCCGCGGTGGCGGCACTCGAGTCGGACCTCATCACCTTCAGACTGGCCTCGGCCGGAGAGGTGGACAGGGATGAAAGGGACGCCGGCAGGAAAATGGCCGGCGGTATCACCCGCGCGCCCGAAGACAGGCTCCTTCTCCTTTTCTACGATTCGATCAAGGTCCCGCCCGACAATGGTTCCCCCCCCATCATGAACTCATCGACGCCGCTCATAGCCGGGATCGGGGAAGTCCTGGGCGATGCCGTCCCTGTCGTCGGCGCCGGGCTCATGGGCGATTACGATTTCAACAGAACCTTTCAGTTCTGCGGTTCATCAGCGGCATCGCAGAGCCTTGTGGGTCTCATGCTGGGTGGGGACTTTTCCGTCTACCATCGCATAACGCACGGATGCACCCCCCTTGACGGGGTATGCCACAGGGTGACGAAGGTCTCCGGCCCGCTCTTGTACGAGATCGACGGCAGGCCAGTGGTCGAGATGATAAACGGGCTCTTCGACAGCGAGGAATGGCAGGAGGTGCAGCCCCTCGATTTTCTGACGATCGGGGTCCACTGCGGGGAAAGATATGAAGCGTACCGGGAGAACCGGTACGTGAACAGACTCATACTCGGTGTCATTCCCGACAGGTCGGGGGTGATAATGTTCGAATCCGACCTCACGTGCGGCGACGAGATCCAGTTCATGGTCAGGGACGCCGGCCGGATGGTGGAATCCGCCCGGGACAATTCGCGCCTCCTCGTGGATACGATAGATAGGGACGGGAAGGTGCCTCTCCTGGCCCTGTACATCGACTGTGCGGGCCGGGCAAAGGACTACTCGAACACAAGCGTCGAGGAGGCCGGGGAGGTACAGAAGGTCCTCAGCGCGCGCGATATCCCCCTCTTCGGCTTTTACTCCGGTGTGGAGCTGGCACCGCTGCGGGGAAGAACGAGAGGCCTCGATTGGACGGGGGTTCTCACGGTCCTTGCGAGGGACCCCTAGGATCCATGGAACGAGATCTCTTGAAGGATAAGATGGTTGCCTACTACAGGGATATCGCCGAGGACAGGGGGAGGAAGTATCTCAGGGAAGTGAGCAAACTCTCGCGGATCATCGCGAAGGCCAGGAAGACGGAAGAGTTCCTCGGCCGCTACCGGGTCCTCGTCGAGAGCTTCTCCGACGCGATATTCATGCTCGATGAGGACAGGAGGATCATCTCCTGCAACCGCGCTTTCCGGGGACTCTTTCAATTGAGGAAGGACGAGATCGAGAAAAGGACGCTGCGCATCATCACGAGGAGCGATGACGAGTGCGACCGTCTCACCGCGGCCATCGACGATATCATCGCGGGAAACAACACTTCCGTCCTCCCCTGGGAGTTCGTGAGAAAGGACGGCTCCTCTCTCACCATGGAGGTGACGGTCTCGCAGGTGAGAACGTCGCTTGCCGAAGACGCGGCGCCGATCGGCGGGTGTGTTGCCATCCTCCACGACATAACGGACCGCATCGCGCGGGAGGACGCGCTCAGGGCCGCCGAGGAAAAGTACCGCAACATCTTCGAGAACGCGGCCGAAGGGATCTTCCAGGTTGCCGCCGACGGCCATTACATCAGCGCCAACCCGGCCCTTGCGGGGATCTTCGGATTTGACTCGCCCCTGCAGATGACGGGAGACGGGGACCTCAAGACGAGGAAGACCTTCGTCAATCCCGAGGATTACCGGCGCCTCACCGGCATTCTGAAGACCCGCAGGTCCGTGGAGAACTTCGAATCGGAACGGTACCGGACGGACGGCACCAGAATGTGGACATCGACAAACGTCCGCATCATCGTCAACGAGGACAACGGTACTCACTATTTCGAGGGAACCGTCAGAGACATCACCCGCAGGAAGAACCTTGAGTCCCAGCTGCGGCACTCCCAGAAGATGGAGGCCATCGGTACCCTGGCCGGGGGTGTCGCCCACGATTTCAACAACCTTCTCACCGCCCTCATCGGGTACGGAAATCTTCTCCAGGTCAAGATGGATAAGGACAACCCCCTGCGCGTTTACGTGGACCACGTCCTCTCGTCGGCAAAGAGGGCTGCGAACCTGACGAACAGCCTCCTTGCCTTCAGCAGGAAGCAGGCGGTAAACCTTGAACCCAACGGTATCAATGAGATCATAACGGGGGTGCAGAGGCTTCTCGAAAGGCTCCTCAGCGAGGACATCGAGCTTCGCGTGCAGACATCGGCGAGGGAGATCACCATAATGGCCGACCGCACGCAGATCGAGCAGATCCTCATGAACCTTGCGACGAATGCCCGCGATGCCATGACGGATACCCGCGTTCTGACCATCTCCACCGCCCACGCGTCCATCGACAGGGCCTTTATCCACAAACACGGTTACGGCAGGGTGGGGACCTATGCGCGTGTTACAGTGGCCGACACGGGACACGGAATGGACGAGACGGTCAAGGAGCACATATTCGAGCCTTTCTTCACCACGAAAGAGGCGGGCAGGGGAACGGGACTCGGACTCTCCACGGTGTACGGCATCGTGAAACAGCACGACGGGTACATCACGGTGGAAAGCGAGCCGGGGAAGGGAACGGTGTTCCATCTGTATTTCCCCTCGGTGCGGGTGAAAAGGGAGAAGGCAAGGCATGTGGAGCCGAAGATGCCCTCGGGTACAGAGACGATCCTCGTGGCGGAAGACGACCGGGAAACCCTCCAGCTCATGAAGGAGGTGCTCAGGGAATATGGCTACACGGTGATAGGCGCAGCCGACGGGGACGAGGCGGTCCGCAGCTTCACCGAGCACAGGCACAGGATCGGACTCGTCATCATGGATGTGATAATGCCGAAGAAGAACGGCATGGAGGTCTACTCCGAGATCAGCAAGCTGGACCCTTCCGTCAAGGTCCTTTTCGTGAGCGGCCACGCCCGGGACGTGGTCCTCGACAGGGGTGTCGTGGACAGCAGGAGCAACTTCCTCTCGAAACCGATAGCGCCTTCCCTGTTGCTGGAGAGACTGAGGACTCTTCTCGACGCGGAAGTGCCCGGTCCTCTCTAGTATTCGTCAAGGATCCTCTGGACCTCGGCCGGGCGAGACCCCCCGTGACCGCAACTGGTCAAAAACAGACGGTCAACAGAGTCACGGCGGTTGTTCCCGGAAAACGTCTCATCACCCCTGCGCTTCTCGATACGTCCTATACGTCTTATACGTCCCACAGGTCCTATCCCTGTCCTGTTGGTCCTATCAAACCCGCTGTCGTTCGTTCTCTTCTATTTCACCATTCTCTCGAGGTTGCGCAGGAATTCGCTCACGAACCTGTCCGCCCAGCTTTCCTTGAGGAGCGGAGAGGTATGGGCGAAGGTGAGGGAAAGGATTTCTCCCACCGTGGCGGCGGAGATGACCATCACGTGCTCCGCTGCCCGTCGGCCGCTGGCAAGACCCATGTTCTCGATCACGAAAGGGCCCTTCTGACCGGGTTCGACGCGTCCGCCTTCACGGAGAAGGCAGGAAAGGGGAAAGTGCCGGGCCGCAAGCAACTCTTCGATCTTTCCCGCCGGGTCTCCGTACACGCCGGCAGAGAGGTTCTTTGCCGCGGATGCTGCAAAGGCCAGTCTGTCGCTGCAATCTCGTGCCATCCGCCATACGTCGCGGCCTCCGACGTCTTCGTACCGGATGCTCACGGGTGTTTCCATGCACCAGAGTTCTTCGTCGCCGATCCCCGCCCCGCTCGATCCCCTGATGTTGACCGGGGTGTCCACACAGAAACGAACGTCATCCCCGAAGTGCCTGTGCATGACCGAAAGGGCTATTGCCGCGAGAGCGGCATGGACCGTTGTCCCGGCGCGGCGGCATTTCTCCTCCAGGATGGCGGTTTCGGCTGCCTCCAGGGTGTGGACGCGAAAACGGGTGTGCCGCCTGCCCGGCGGCTGGAATTCGTGGAAGGGCAGCGTACCGCCCCTGTTGTCGACGGGGGGTGTCCCTGCCGCCTGACGGGGGATCTTCTTGTTCCCGCATTCCCCTGACGCCAGGAATTCCTCAAGGGATGCCCGGAGAGGCAAGGGGTCCATGCGCGGGACCTCGCCGGCGAGGATCCGCGCGCAGCAAAGAAGCAATTCCTTGGCCAGGCGGACCGCGGAGGTTCCGTCACTTATCGAATGGTGCAGGGACAAAAGGAGATAATGCCGCTCGAAGTCGGCCTTGTCGGTTATGAGGAGGGCCCTCCACAGATGTTGTGAGGTATCGAAGAGGGTGTCCACCTCTCGTTCGACGACGGTATGGAGGTTGGTTCTGCCCAGCTCAAAGAAAGAATGGATGGGGATGTCGCGAAAAGGCACATCGAAGAGAAAGGAAAGCGTTCCTTCCGCCGGGACGATGCGCGCCCGGAGCGACGGATGGCGCTCCCACAGGCAGCGGCAGGCGTGCTTCACGAGCTGGATGTCGAGGGGCCCCGCTATCCGTGTCGACACGCACAACACGGCGAGCCCTCCGAGCAATTCCTCGTGAAGGCGATAGAAGAAGGCCTCCCGTTCGCCCAGCGGCCTTGCCGGAACACCCCTTGAACGGTCCCGTCCCCCGGGCGTCGCCTCGGTCCCTGTTGCTCGCCTCACCATACTTAATCCATTGTGCTCCGAAAGGCGATGTTTTTGCAACCCCAAACGATGGGGTTCGCCGGGAAAGGGTGGCAATGAGACCGGGGCGTCCTGTCCGGCGCCCCGGTCGGTTCCTGTCGGTGCCTTTGGCCTATTCGTTGACGGCTCGTGCTTCCGAAGATATTTCCGGCTTCGATACGGTCACAACGGAAAGCTCCTCGGAAGACAGCATCTTTTCGGCATCGAGGATGATGATGAAGCTGTCCTCCCTTTTGCCCATTCCTTTTATGAATTCGGTCTTCAGATGACTTCCCACGCGGGGCGCCGGGTCTATGAGGTCAGGCTCCAGTTCGAAGACCTCTTCCACGGAATCGACGAGAGCGCCGATGATGGTCTTCTCCTCTTCGAAGGAAACCTCAACGACAATTATGCAGGTGTCGACGGTTTTATCGGTCTCCTCGAGCCCAAACTTCAGCCTCATGTCGAGCACGGGGACAACGCTTCCCCGAAGGTTGATGACTCCCTTCATGAAATCCGGTGTTCCCGGCACTCTGGCGACGGACGTGAACTCGAGTATCTCCCTGATATGGCACACGTCCATTCCGAACATCTCGCCTCCCAGGTGGAACGTTAGATACTGTCTTGTTTCGGTTATCGATGGAACGCTCATTATCTCTCCTCTCCGTGAGATCCAGGATCGGTCATCAAGTCGGTTTCTAACGCTGCAGTCATTCTAGAGCCTCTCAAACTCAGAGTCTCGTCCGTTTCCCATTTCCACTGTACCGGGATCGAGACAGATGTCCTCAGAGGCATCAACCGCAGTGCCGTTCTTTGGTTCTGACGCGAGCATCAGGATCCTTTTCTTGACCGATTCCTGCGGTTTATTCATCCTTTCTTTCTTCCGGTTCATCCTGAAGAACCCGATGTTGCCGAGCAGCTGTTCCGCCTGGCCCGAGAGTTCTTCGGAAGTGGACGCCATCTGCTCCGTCGCGGAGGCGTTGCTTTGAATGATATGGTCCAGTTGCTGGATCGCCTTGTTTATCTGTTCCGCCCCTGCGTTCTGCTCGTTGCTGGCGGCGCTGATCTCCTGTACGAGTTCAGCGGTTCTTTGAATGTCGGGAACGATCTTCGCGAGAAGCTCTCCGGCCTTTTCGGCAACATCCACGCTCGAGGCTGACAGCTTGCTTATCTCTCCCGCGGCAAACTGACTTCTCTCGGCCAGCTTTCTGACCTCTGTGGCGACGACAGCAAAACCCTTGCCGTGCTCACCGGCACGGGCTGCCTCTATGGCGGCGTTGAGTGCGAGAAGGTTCGTTTGTCTTGCTATCTCTTCGATGATGGAAATCTTTGTCGCTATCTCCTTCATGGCGCCAACCGTTTCCGATACCGCCTGGCCGCCGTGCTTCGCGTCCTCGGCTGCCTTGAGGGCGATCTTCTCGGTTTGTTGCGCGTTGTCCGCGTTTTGCCGTATGTTGGAGGACATCTGTTCCATGGACGAAGATACCTCTTCCGCCGAAGCGGCCTGCTCGGTGGCCCCTTCGGATATTTGCTGCGAGGAAACACTCATCTGCTGACTTCCCGAGGCCACGTTGTCCGCCGCGCTATTCACATTGCTGACAACCTCCCGAAGCTTTCCGAGCATGTTGCCCATGGCGCTCAGAAGCTGACCCATTTCATCCGTCGATCCGGTCTCCACGTCGATCGTGAGATCACCTTCCGCCAGGCGGTTGGAGATGAAGACAGCCCGGGAAACAGGTTTGGTGATGCTTCTCGTGATAAGGATGGCGATGGCGATAGAGAGGATAAGCGCCAGGAACCCGATGCCGACGAGAATGTTCCTGGTGTTCTCATAGGTCCTTATGGCCCCCGCGTAGAGCTGATTCATTTGCTCTGTCTGATACTTGACCATTTCAAACATGGTGGCCTGTCCTTTTTCCGTTGCCGGCCGCGCCTTTTCCATGTTGAGTTGTGCCGCCTCCTTGAGCTTTCCTGCCTTTATAAGCTCCACGACCTTGTTGTTCGGTTCTTTTCCCTCAGCGACAGCGTTCTGAAACTTCCGGAGTATCTCCTTCCCTTTCTGGGAGGTATCCAGCTTCTGCAGTTCGTCCAGGGCCTCTCTGTAGGCCCCTCTCGCCGCAGCTATCTTCGCGTTCGCCTTCTGGTGGTACTGTTTGTCGTCAAGGGACATCATGGTGAGAAGCCCTTCCGTAAGGTCCGACATGGCGGCCGAGGCGGTTCTGGCCAGCTCCACCTTGCGGTTCCCTTCCTTCACGATGCGGTCCAGATCACTGCTTATGGACTTGAGACCCAGGATGCCCAGGATACCCATGATGACGAGCAATACCGTGACGATCCCGAAACCTGCTCCAAGACGCGTTCCGATCCTCATATTACCCAGTTTCATTGTCTTCTCCTCCTTGTAAGCTGTAATGGACCAACACATCTATCACGATCAGGCAGCAGCGCCTGGTCACAGCCGCGTTTTGTAAAGAGGTATCAAATGAAATGGCTCCGGGGACAAGGCGGTCTGATGCCTCGCCATTCGCTGTCCCGAAGGCATTATCGTTCTTTCGCGAGGGTTGCTTAAGAAAAAACTCTGAGATAGCCCTGAGGAAACACTAATACCGCTCGGCGGATAAACATTTGCTTTTCAGGTGCCGGACGGTGGACAATATGGGCGAGGTTCGCACAATGGTCATACCTGTCTTTCTTCCCCATGCTGGTTGCACCGCGCGCTGTATCTATTGCCATCAGGGATACATCACCGGTATCGATGAAAAGAGCCTTAGGGAGAGGATCGACCGGGTTCTTGGCGGCAGGGCGGAACCCTGCGAGGTGGGGCTCTTCGGGGGCAATATCTTCGGAGTGGAGCCTTATGACCTGGAGAGACTTTTTTCCTATTTCATTCCCTACCACGGCATCATACAGGGTTTTCGCCTTTCCACGAAACCCGTTCCGCTCCGGGACGACACGGTCGACATCCTCAAGCGCAATGGCGTCAGGCTCATCGAACTCGGTATCCCCACCTTCAACGATGCCATTCTTGCCGCCCTGAACAGGGCCCACACGGCGAACGACCTTTTTCGTGCCTTTGACAGGCTAGGGGGGGAAAAGTTCAGGCTTGCCCTTCAGTTCATGGTGGGCCTGCCCGGCGAGACGATGGGCGACATCGAAGAGACGGTGGAGAACATGGTGAGGCTGAGACCGGAATACATCCGCATCTATCCTCTCGTGGTCCTCAGGAACACACCCCTCTACAGGCTTTACGAAATGGGAGAGTTCACCCCCATCACCTTCGACGAGGCCCTCGAGAGGGCGGCGCTCATCTACCGGAAGGCCCGTCAGGAGGGCATAGACGTCGTCAACGTTGGTCTCACGGACAATGAGATGGTCAGGGAGATGGTTGCCGGGGGGTTCTACCATCCCGCTTTCGGCAGTCTCGTGCAGTCGCGCGTATTCCGCAACGCCCTTCGATCTGCCCTCGGAAAGATCGAAGACCCGCAAGAAGCCACTGTCGTCCTCCACAGGAACGATATCCCTCTCCTCGTGGGTTACAGGAGGGAAAACCTGAGATTCTTCGGCTCCCTGGGCATCAACCTCAGCTGGGACCCGTCGGGCGCCGAACGGGGAAGCTTCGAGGTCATAAGCGGAAACGAGAGGGTGAAGGGCAGGATGATAGAGAGAGGAGAGTGACCAATGACCAAATTCCAATAACCAGAGAAACAGACAATAGCCAATAACCAAAAAAAGCGATACACGCAGTCCGTTGCGCCCTTCTGTTCGGTCAATTGGCTATTGGTCATTATCTTTTTCGTTGGTCGTTGTGATTTGGTGATTGGTTATTTCTTTTTCAGAACCACGTTCTGATGAACTTGAAAAGGTAGTCTATCCTGAGGATCCTCGAGGGTTCGAGAGCGAGGGCCTTCCGGTAATGTTCCCTGGCCAGTTTCCGGTCGCCCGAGCGGTAGAACCTGCGGAAGAGCTCGAAGCAGCGGTCGGCGGTGAAGGCCGCGCGTATATGGTCGAGGCGGCCCTGGAAGTAGGGGTCGTCGAAGATGGCTTCGACAAGCCCCATGCCCTGTCTCTTGAGATTCGCTATGTTGTGGCGGAGGCTGTCGGGATGACTGAAGGAGACGGCGGTCGGCTTCGAGAGGAAGCAGCCTTTCCTGTCGAAGAACACCTTCGAAAAGAAGACCAGGTCCTCACCGTTGTTGAGGTCCACGGCGAACTCGAACTTTCTCGCGTGGCTCCCCCTCATGAGGACCGCGGATGTCGTGTAGGGTATCCGTTTGAGGAGAAGGGCCTGGCACAGCTCCCATGACACGGCATCACCCGGTCCCTCGCCGGGACGGAAGGATATCCTGCCCGCGTCGTCCACCGATGAGGCGGCTGTCGTCACGAAATCTATCTCAGGGTCGTCGAGCATGACGGTGACGCGCGTTTCGATGGAGTCGTCGGTAAGGTACTCATCCGCGTCCAGGAAAGCGATGAAATCCCCCTTCGCCAGTTTGAGTCCCCTGTTGCGGGCGGCGGAAACCCCCTGGTTCTCCTGGTAGTGATAGACAACCCTGGGGTCGCCTGTGTTCTTCACCATTTCTCCCGTGGCGTCCGTCGAGCCGTCATCGATGACGATGACCTCGACGTTGCCGTACGATTGTCTCAGGCACGATCCTATGGCCCTCTCCAAATACGCGGCGTAGTTATAGGTGGGAATGATGATGGATACGAGGGGTGGTTCCTTGAGCACCGCTACCGCCTTCCCTTCTCTTCGAGCGCCCGCAGGAGCACCGCCTCTATCTCGTCGGCGTTGCGCTTCATGGTGAAGGATTCCATCTTCTTCCGCGCGTTCCTTCCCATTGCCTCCTGCCGGGCCGGGTCCGTGAGGGCACAGATGGCGGCGCTCAGAGCCTCGATATTCTCCGGCTCGTCGATGACGTAGCCTTCGTCGGTGGAGACGAAGGCCGAGGCCCCGTTCCACCGGGTGGTGATGACGGGCAGGCCCGAGGCCATACCCTCCATCGTGGTCAGCGAGCAGGCGTCGTAGTAGGTGGGATGGGCGAGTACATGGGCCTCACGGTAGACCTCTTCCGGCGCGGAGCGTTCTCCTGTGAAAGTGACGCGGTCCGCAATCCCCGCGGCATCGATAAGGCCCCGGTATCTTTCCTTCTTTCCCCGACCCATCACGGTGAGCCGCACGTCCTTGCCATATCGTACCGCTCTTCCCAGCGCCTCGATAAGGGGGGCGAGCCCCTTGAGTCTGAAATTTCCCGCGCAGAAGAGGACCGTCGTGGGGCCTGCCGGCCTCTCCGGCGCCGGTCTGAAACGGTCCGTGTCGACACCGTTGTAGACGACGTCGAAGGCGTTCCTGTCGATGCCATAGTGCGCCGACATGTGGTCCCGGACCATGTCGGATATGGCCACTATCCTCGTGAACCTGCGCCTTTTCACGGAGTACCCCTCTATCCATCGCTGGATGCCCTGGTTGAAGCTGTTCCTCAAAAGGAATGCCTTCACACTCCGGCTTCCTCCCGGTTCATAGCTCGCGATCTCCCTTTCCATCCAGATGCTCTGTACCCCGCCGTGGCTCTGGTAGACGTCGAGGTCCAGGATATTGCCGTAGCCCAGCATGACATCGGGACGGATCCTGCCGAGGGCCTGCCTGTGCGTCAGCGCGAAGGACAGGTTCCTACGCCACCGGGGGAAGGAATTCGTGCGAAGGCGTATGAGGCGGACGCCTTCCGTCTCGACACCACGGGCACAGAAGACGCAGATTTCATGACCTTTGCCGGCGAGCCGCCGGGCGAGGTCGAAGGTGTAGCGCTCGGCTCCGCCTTTTTTGGGGTCAAAATTGTATATCGCGAGACCGATCTTCATCCTTCGTCACTCCGCGTCGATAAGGGGCCCGGCAAGGCAGGTCACGCGCGCCTGCCCATGGTCATGAGGGAATTGTAGAAACTCTTCATCGCCTTTGCCTGGAGGTGGAAGCTCCACTCGGTGTCGGCGCGGTTCCGGGCATTCTCCCCGAAGGCGCGCCGTCTGGCTGCATCGCTGACGAGAAGCTCCATCTTGCCGGCGAGGTCAGCCGGGTCCCAGGTCGTGACGTACCCGGTCCTGCCGTCCTCCACGAGGTCGGGGAGCATCCCCCTGTCGGACACGATGGCGGGCCGTCCCATGCTGAGCACCTCCCGGAGCGCCCGGCCGGTGCCGTCGCTTCCGGCGCGCATCATGATGTAAAGATCGAAGGTGTATATCATCGAGAAGTAGTCATCGATGCGGTACCCGGCGATCACGACGTCTTTCTCGATCCCAAGCTCCTTGAGAGGTTTCATGACACTCGTCTCTATCTGGGAACTGCGGCCCACGATGACGAGCTTGACCCTGTTTACGCGGGACCGAAGCGCAGCGAAGGCCTTGAGGATGATATCGTAGCCGCGGTCGGGCTTGAGCCTTCCGATGACGCCGATGACGCATTCGTCAGGATCGATGCCGAGCTCGGCGCGCAGGTCCTTTACCGGACCGTCGTAAGGCTTTATCCCCGGGGGAATGACGCGAAGGCGCTCTTCGGGAAAGGCGAAGCTTTCCCTGTCGCGCGCGGCGAGCCGTTCGCTGTGGGTTACCAGCCCGTCCGTTCTTGCCATGGCCCAGGACATGAAAAGGTTTGCGGGGAGTCCGTCCCGCTTGTGGTCTGTCCTCACGAGCAGGGGCCGTACCCTGGACAACGAGAGCGCCGTGATGGCGGTGAAGTAATCGTGGGAAAGATGAGAGTGAACGATGTCGAACTTCTCTTTCTCTACGTAAGGCCTGAAGGAGGTGAGGTCATGCCACCAGTCGCGGGTGGAGAAGTACCTGTTGAGCCGCAGACCCTCGTAGCAGCGAAGGCCCCTCCTGCGGGCCTCCCTGTCGACGGTCCTCTCGTGAAAGTCCATGGGCGACTTTCTGTAAGCAACGACGACGTCGACTCCCTCGTTCCCGAGGTTCTGGCAGAGGGAAAGCACCGGTTCGGCAGGCCCCGTCCATTTCCAGTCGCTGAAAAGGTGAAGTACCTTCATCTTCCGTAGAACTCACCGATCGAACGGCATATGAAAGCGATCTCCTCCTCCCGAAGCGAGGGGTGGACGGGCAGGGAAATGATTTGCCGTGACGCCTTCTCGGCCTTCGGGAAGGAACCCTCGCCGTATCCGAGGTGGCTGTAGACCTTTTGAAGGTGGATGGGCGTCGGGTAGTGGACGAGGGTGGTGATCCCCCTTTCGTTGAGGTACGCCCTCAACGCCTCGCGCTCTTTAACGGCGATGACGTAGAGGTGATAGACGTGGTACGCGTAAGGCGCCGCGACGGGCCGGGAGACGGGCAGGCCTTCGAGGCCCCTGTCGTAGAGCGAGGCATTGCGCCTGCGTCCCTCGTTCCACTCGTCGAGGTGGGGAAGCTTGACGGAAAGCAATGCGGCCTGAAGCTCGTCGAGGCGGGAGACGAAACCCTGAATGTCATGGACATGCCTGTCCGACTGGCCGTGGGCGCGGAGCATGAGCATCTTCCTGAAGATGTCCTCGCTGTCGGTGACGACGATCCCGCCGTCGCCGTAGCATCCGAGGTTCTTCGTGGGATAGAAACTGAAGGCGGCCACGTCGCTCAAGGTCCCCGCGTTTCGGTCACTGTACCGCGAGCCATGGGCCTGGCAGGCATCTTCCATGATCCTGACGCCATGCCGTGCGCAGATGTCCCGTATCTCATCCATCCGGCAGGGCTGTCCGTAGAGATGGACGGGCACGCAGAGCTTTATGTCCCTCTCTTTCGCGAGAGCCTTTTCAAGCGCGGCGGGGTCCATGTTATAGGAGTCCTCCTCGATGTCACAGAAACGGGGAACGAGGCCGCCCTCGGAGAGGGCCATCGCCGTGGCGATGTACGTGTTGGGTGTGGTGACGAACTTGTCCCCCTCCGTGAGCCCGAGGGCGAGCCCGCCTATCTTGATCGCGTCGGTGCCGCTCGCGACGCCGACGGCATACCTCGTGCCCACGTAGGCGGCGAAGGCCTCTTCGAAGGACCTCACCTCCCCGCCGAGGATGTATTCCCCGGAGGAGAGCACTTTCTCGAATGTCCTCACGAGGTCCGCCTTGATCGCGGCATGGTCTTTCTCTATATCGAATATTCTCACATTCACGATGCAGTACCGTCCTTTTCGGTCATGGCATGCCCGACGGGCTACCAGTACTCCTTCCTGTACTTTCGGTAGAAATCGATGGTCCCGGCTATCCCGTGATCGAGGGATGTCGCCGGCCTCCAGCCCGTCGTCCTCATTATGCGCGTTATGTCGGCGTAGTAATCGCCGGGTTCCACCTCTTTACGCTCCCTGGTGAACTCGGTGAACCTGGTTTTGCCGGTGCCGGCGATGGAAACGATCTTCTCGGCAAGGTCGAAGAAGCTGACGGGGACGCCCGTACCCACGTTGAAGACCTTTCCGTAGGCCTCATCCGTGGCCGCCACCTTGAGCATCGAGTCTATGAGGTCTTCGACGTAGAGGAAATCCCGGAGTATCCTCCCGTCACCGAAGACGGGTATCTCCTCGTCATCGAGGGCCTTGCGGATGAACCAGTTGAAGACCCCGTATTCGTCGTGGGCCATCTGGTGGCGCGGCCCGTAGGTGTTGGTGATGCGAAGGCACGCGCCCCGTATCTTATAGACGTCGTCATAGACGAGGACCATCTTCTCCGCCGTCAGGTTGGTCACGGCGTAGATGCCCTTGGGGTTTGTCGGGTGGTCTTCGTCGACGGGCAGCTTGACGCTCGATCCGTATTCGCCCCGCGTGCCCGCGAAGATGACCCTGGCGTCCCTGTTGTGGTGGCGCAGGGCCTCAAGGAGGACGAGCGTCCCGGTGCAGTTGATCTCCAGGTCCTGCAGGGGGTTTTTCATGCTGTCCACGTGGTTGACCTGCCCCGCCAGGTGGAAGATATAGTCCTTCCCCCTGACGAGATGGTTCATGGAGAGCTGGTTGCGGACATCGGAGACGTTGACCGTCACCCTGTCCGCGATGTCGCGTATGTTGAAGAGGTTGCCGCCCTGACGCGGGAGCATGTTGTCGACGATGGTGACCCGCGCGCCGAGTTCCACGAGCTTTATGCAGAGGTTGCTGCCGATGAAGCCGAGCCCTCCGGTGACAAGGACCTCTTTGTTATCGAACACCTTTCTTTCCTCCCTCATCCCTCTCCATTTCCCACAACCGGGCGTGCTTCATGAAGACGTAGTACATGGTCGATGCCGTGATGATGATGCCGGGTATGCCGTCCAGGAAGCCCATCTTGAAGATATAGTCCCTGAAGAAACGCCAGACGGGACGGAGCAGCATGTTCGCGAGGTGAAATCGGCGGCCCGCCGTGAAAAGGTCCCGGGCGAACGCCTCGGAATAGCGGTCGATGGTCCGGAGCTGGTGGGCCGTATCGGCGTAGGGCGTGTGGAGATAGCGGTTCTTCATGTGCCCCACCCGTCCGGTCACGTGGACCTTCGCGTGTATGCCGCCCTCCCAGCCGCCCCGGTCTTTCCTGTAGAGGCGTATCTCCCGGTCCGGGTACCATCCCCCGTGTCGTATCTCCCGTCCCAGGTAGATATTGCGCCTGTCCGCGATGTAGCCGTCACTCGCCGGGCCCGAGACGAGTATGTCCTCCGCTTCCTGTTTGAACTCTTCCGTGAGCCACTCGTCGGCATCGATGAAAAGGACCCAGTTGTTCCTGCAGTGGTCCTGGGCATATTGATATTTTTCCGGTTGACTTGTGGTATCGAACTGCAGGACCCGTTCCGTGTATTTCGAGGCGATGTCGGCAGTGCCGTCGGAGCTGTGGGAATCGACGACGATGATCTCATCCGCCCATCCGGCGACGCTCTCGAGCGCCCTGGCGATGGTGGCGCTGTTGTTGAAGGTGATCATGTACACGGATAGGGGTGGTCTCGCGTCCTGTTCTCTTTCCATTCTCATGTGGTCCGATGGTGTTACAATACACTAAAAAGTGTTTAAAATCAAATGAGAAGAAGGGGGGAGGGGTGGGGAGCAGGGGCAGGGGCGGATAGGACCGATAGGAGTAATAGGACCAATAGGACATATCGGACCCATAGGACAGATGGGACCAATAGGTCCTATGGGTCCTGGTTTCATGAGTTCCATTCGGTCTTGGTCCTATAGGTCTTATGTGCCCTATAGGTCTTATACGTCCTATAGGTCCTATCTTCCCATAGGTCCTATCAGGTTCTATCAGGACCCTTCCCGCTATTTTTCTCTCAGGTTCTTTATCGTCTTTATGATGTCGCGCGTCGAATGGTCCTTGGGGTCGCCGACTATGGCGACCTTTCCGCCGTAGGACATGACGATGTCGCGCTCGGGGACGTTCTCCTCGGTGTAATCCGTTCCCTTGGCGTGGATGTGGGGTTTGAGGGTGGCGAGGAGGTTCTCCACGGTGGGGTCGGCGAAGAGGATGACGTAGTCGACAGAGTCGATGGCAGATATGATCTCCGCCCGCTCGGCCGCCGGTGTGACGACCTCCTTGCGCTTGCCGAGGCCGGTGACGGAGGCGTCGTCATTGACGGCGACGACGAGAACATCCCCCAGTTCCTTCGCCCCCTTCAGGTACCGGACGTGCCCCACATGGACGATATCGAAGCACCCGTTCCCGAACACAACCGTCTTCCCCGCCGCCTTTTCCTTCTCGATGATACACTTCAAATCATCCAGACCCTTGACTATCTTCCCCATTGAACGCCCATCCTCTCGTGAACTCTTGAACCGTCTCAGGCCTCTAAGCCTGAAACCTGAAACCTGAGACCTGAGACCGTCTCTATATCTTTCCCCCGTTCTCTATCGACCTTTTCAGTTCCGCCACGGTCACGGTCGCCGTTCCCCGCTTCATGACGACGATCCCCGCGGCGTAGTTCGCTATCCGGGAGGCATCGAGGAAGCCCGCCCCGCTGGCGAGGGAGAGCGCAACCGCCGCGCAGACCGTGTCCCCCGCGCCGGTCACGTCCGTCACATCATCCTTGCCGGAGATGGGGATGTGATGAACCTTTCCGTCCTTGAGAAAGAGCGTCATGCCCCTGTTGCCTCGGGTGACGAGAAGGGCGGAAAGGCGCATGCCGGAAAGGACCTTCTCTCCCACGTCCTCTATCGGGTCCTTGTCTTTGAGGCCCGCGAGGGCGTAAGCTTCCGCCTCGTTGGGGGTGATCATGGTGAGCCCCGAGTACTTCTTCAGGCTGTAGCGTGAGTCGCCGACGACGAGCTTGTCGTTGGCAAGGATCTTCATGTATTCGATCACCTTGCCGCTGACGGCGCCGTGCCCGTAGTCGGAGAGGATAACGGCGTCCACATGGGGGCAGATCGCGGCGATCCTTTCCATGAGGAGGGTTTTCTCCCTCGCCGTCGGCCTGCCGCCGTCATCCCTGTCTATGCGGATGACCTGCTGTTTCGAAACGTGGGTGTCCCCGGCGAGGATCCGCGTTTTTGTCACCGTGCCGGCGCTTGTGCGGATGATGCCCGCGGTGTCGATGTTCTTCCTCAGAGAGAAGAAATCCATGAGTTTGCCTCCCATGGAATCGCTTCCCACGAAGCCGACGGGATAGACCGTTGCCCCGAGCGCGGCAAGGTTGTTGATGGTATTGCCGGCACTGCCGGGATAGATCCTCGACTCTTCGTATCGGACCACGACCACGGGGGCTTCCCTCGAGAGGCGGTAGGGCTTTCCTAGGATGAAGACGTCGGCTATGATGTCCCCTACGACGCAGATCCTCTTTCCTTTGAAGCGGCCGAGAAAACGCGCAAGACCCGCTGTGCCCCCTTTTTCCGCCTTCTTCGGTTGTTTCCCCCTGTTTTCAGGCTCTTTCTTCAAGGATATCCCCCACGATTTCAGCGATCTCCCCCGGTTTTATGCCCGTCATGCACTCATGGTTCCCGTCGCACTTCTTCTTGTTGCAGGGACGGCAGGCCATGTCCTTCGAGACGACGCGCGTCGATCTCCCCGGGTAGGCGGTGTAGCGTTCGTCCATCGGCCCGGCAAGGACGACGGTCGGGACGGACAGCGCCGCGGAGATGTGGCGCGGTCCGGTATCGTTGCTGACGACGAAGGCCGCCCGTGACAGGCACACCTTCATGTCCCGTATGTTCATAGACCTGATACCCGCCCGGTCCCCGGCGCGTATCCCGTCGTGGACCCTGCGGGCAAGATCGTCCTCGTTCCTGCCGGGAAGCATGTAGACGTTCATGTCATACCTTTCGATGATCTCGTCGGCGAGTTCGGAGAAATACGCCGCGGGCCAGCATTTCGAGGGGCCGTACTGGGCACCCACTATCATGACGGCGTAGGGTCTCCTCATGTCCGAGAACTCCTGGTCGAATTTTTTCTCCTCGTCGGCCGACACGGCGAGGATGGGCGTTTCGATGGTCCGCGGCACCCCGAGCGTGTCCGCGATCCTGAGGTAGTGTTCGACGGTGGATTGAAGCTCTCTCGCCTCGGGGACCTTCACGTTCAGCATGAAGCCCCGCCTGTTCCGGGCATATCCCACGACGTCGCGCACCCTCAGGTTGAAGAAGAAAAGGGCCGATCTGAAAGAATGGGGCAGGGCGACGGCCCGGGCGAATCCTGCCCTGTTCAGTCTGTTCGTGGTTTCAAAGAAGAGACCCAGCCCCTTGCCCCGGATGGGAACGAAACGGTCGAAGAGGTCGAGCCCGTTGTAGAGATGGATGGCACTTTCCTTCCCCATGGCCCATACCTCGTCCTGCGCGTGCTGCCGGAGGGCGTGAAGGAAAGGGACGGCCATCACC
This sequence comes from Syntrophorhabdus sp., assembly GCA_012719415.1. Lineage (NCBI taxonomy): Bacteria > Pseudomonadati > Thermodesulfobacteriota > Syntrophorhabdia > Syntrophorhabdales > Syntrophorhabdaceae > Syntrophorhabdus > Syntrophorhabdus sp. The sequence goes on along the minus strand of JAAYAK010000247.1, from coordinate 5,427 downwards.
ATGTCACCCAGCCAGTTAGGCAGATATACTATCGTCTTTCCAGTCACTCCGCACGCCCATAAAAGGATTGTATCTCACAGTATAATGGAGTCCTCCCGATTTTTCCATTTCTTCGTTGAGCTTCTCCACCCTGTCGAGGATACTCTCCTTCTTTTCGCGCCAGGCCCTCTCGTCCATGTTCTCGACCTCTTCCACGAGACGCCGGAAGCCTTCGGTGTGTTCGAGGCCGGAGCGCGCGTTGACAAAGGCGCACAGCAGGCTTTTGACCTTGTCGCAGTAAAGGTCCACATCGGGGCCGAGCCTCATGCAGGTCTCGTCGGTGAAGTTGTCGAGCCTTTCCATTTCCTTGAGGTCCACCTGTCCCGAGGAAAGGGCGATGTTGTACGCCTTTGTGCCCACGAAGGGAAAGAAGAGGGACCAGCGGAAACGTCCCGGCTTGATGGATGCGAGGAGATCGACAGTTTCCTTGATGTCCCCGATCGTCTCGTGGGGGAGACCGAGCATCACGAAGGCCGACGTGTGAAGCCCGTGCCTGTGGGCGACGGCGAAGGCGTCCTCGATGTGTTTGTTCGTCATGTAGCGGCTTAAGACCTTGCGGCGTATCCGGTCGCTTCCGCTCTCGAGGCCGAACTTGACGATGCGGCATCCCGCGCCTCTGAGAAGCCCGGCCGTCTCGTCGTCGAAGATGCGGGCATGGGCGTTGCAGACGAAGCTTGTGTCCGTGACCGCCCTGTATCTTTCGGTGAACTCCCTCAACCAGGCCTTGTCGAAGGTGAAGATGTCATCGTCGAAGATGAACATCTTTATTCCGGAATAGCGGCCGAGGAGGTATTCGATCTCGGAGATCATCTGGTCCACCGTGTGTCTCCTGATGTAACCCCGCGGGAGATGGCCGCTTCCCTTGTAGACCTCTATGATCTTGTGATTGAGGCAATAGGTGCACCGGAAGGGGCAGCCCCGCGATGCCGTCAGCCCCACCCACCCGTCCTTCGCGTCTACCAGCTTCTGGAAATCGAAGATCTCGTAGTCCTTGAAAGGAAGGTTCGCTATATCCTCGTAGGGGCGCAGCGGCTCGATGACAGGTCTGCCCTTCTCCTTGCGGCCTATGTTCGCGATGCCCCGGGGGTCGCCCTTCTCGATCAGCTCGGCGATGGCCTCCTCTCCCTCGCCGACACATATGAGATCGACCTCGTCGCGCATGAGCGTTTCCATGGGATCCATCGTAACGTGGATGCCGCCGAAAAGGATGGGCACAGCAGAATAGGTCTTGATATCCCGTGCTATATCAAGGGCGTACTTGTACTGGTTGGTGAGGACGGAGAAGCCGATAATGTCGGGTTTGAAGGCAAGGATGTCGCTCCTGATCCTCTTCAGGTCGAGGGGATAGCCGAGTTTCTCGTTGATGTTGAGGAGCCGTGTCTCGATGCCCCTTGATCTGAGGAAACCGGAAATGTAGGAGATGCCGTAGTTGAACCCGACCTGGGTGTTGATGTTGGGATAGATGAAGAGAAAGCGCATACCTTTAAGCCTCTTTCCTGAAAGGGATCTTCCTGAGCGCCTCGAAGACCTCGTCGGGAGATATGGCCAGGAGGCACTCCCGGGTCCTGCAGTCCTTTCTCTTGCAGGGGCTGCAGGAGACATCCTTCCGTATTATGATGCTGTTCTTCGAGTGTGGGCGGTTGACGATGAAATCGGTGGGGCCGAAGAGGCACAGGACGGGGACGCCCGCGGCGGCCGCGAGATGGGTCGTTCCCGTATCTCCACCTATGTAGACGGCGCTCCGCGAGAGAAGGGCGTAGAGCTGTGCGATGTCCGTTTGGCAGGCGAGCCTGGCCCCGTCTCCCACCATCGCGGCGAGCCTCTGGGCCTCTTCGCGTTCACCCGGCCCCCAGATGATCATCACGCTGCCCATTCGCTCCCGCCGTATCATCCCGATAAGGTCGGCGTAGCGTTCGAGAGGCCACCTCTTGAACGCGGAATCCCTGCTGGCAAAAGGGTTCACGGCTATGACAGGGGGGGTGATGCCGTGTGATCCGAGGAAATCCTCTATGTACGCCCGGGCACTGTCGTGCACGAGAAGGGGTGCATTCCCGGGAGGGTCGGAGCATCCCAGATGGCGGGCGGCAAGCATGTTTCGCTCCACCTTGTGTATCCTCTTTTCCGTTCCCTCCACTTTTTCTCCGTAGAAAAGGTGGCTCATGTCCTTCGCGAATGTCTTACCAAACCCTATCCGCCTTTTCCCCCGCGCCAGCTTCATGAGGGCCACGCTCTTCGCGATGCCGTGGAGGTCGAGGATGCAGTCGTATTCCCGCTTGCGGAGGTCCCTCAGGAAATCACGGAGGATATAGGCCTCTGTTGCGAAATGACCCGATCTGAGATGCTTCGTGAGGGCCGCCCGGGGGAAGAAGATGACCTCATCGATGAAATCCTGGTGCGCCAGGATCCCCGTCACGGAACCTTCGGCGAGCCATGAGATGTGCGCCCCGGGAAAGCGCTGTCTCAAGGCCCGTACCGCCGGCACGCTCATCAGGACATCGCCGAGGGAGCTCAGCCGGATGACGAGGATGCTATCCAGCTGTGCCATCTCGGAATATTTCTATGAGATTCTGTGGTATCGTGACGGGTTTCTTGTCGGTGTTCACACAGATGTGCTTTGTCGATCCCTCGACGACGAGGGTCCCGTCCCTCGTTATCACGTAGTGGAAGGTGATGCCCCGTGATTTGAGCTCCGTCACGCGGGTCTTCACGATGAGGATATCGTCGTAGGTCGCGGAGTTGTAGTACCTGGCCTCCAGGCCGACGACGACGAAGTGATATCCCAGGGCTTCCAGGTCCCGGTAAGGGTATCCCTTCTGGCGCATGTACTCGCTTCGTCCCATCTCGAAGAAGGCCGGGTAATTCCCGTAGTAGACGATGCCCATCCTGTCGGTGTCGGCGTAACGGACGCGCACCGGCACATCGATGAACCCCCCATCGACCCTGATGCGGCCCTGCTCCTGCCCCGACATGGTCAGAGTGCCCTCATATACTCGGGTCTCAGCATCGAGGGGTCGCGTTCGGCGAGGACGTGCTGTATGGCCTTGAGCGTCTTTTCTTTCTCTTGGGGGAGCCAGGCCTTGACGGGGAGATAGTTCGAGGCGTGGTTCGACGCGAAGTAGGTATGTTCCACGTTGGTGTTCTGGATCATGATGTAGAGCTCTTCAAGGAGCATGTAGGGATCGGGGACGACAAACTCGCCCGTCTTTATCTGGTCGGCGAGCACCGTGCCGGGAACGACGATGACGCTCAACGCCCCTGCGTAATCGGGCTTGATCCTGCTTAAGAACTTTCCCGTCTCTTCAGCGTGGATCCTGCTTCGCTCCACCCCGCCGAGTCCCAAAAGGACGGTCACGGAAAGGAGCATGCCCGCGTCCTTCACTCTCTTCGCGGCCTCAGCCGTCCTGTCGAGGGTCGTTCCCTTGCAGACCCTGTCGAGGACAACCTGGTCCCCCGACTCGACGCCGAGGTAGACGATACCCACCCCAAGCTCCTTGAGCGCCTTCAGTTCTTCCACGGATTTCTTCAGGATCGATTTCGTGTTCCCGTAGATGCCTATACGTTCCATTTTTGGAAAGGCATCCCTTACAAGCTGCACGATGGGCAGCAGGCGTTTCTGGGGGATGATCAACGCGTCGCCGTCGGCGAGAAAGACCTTTCTGATGTAGCGCGCGTACTGTTTCGCCTCGTTCACGTCCTCGGCTATCTCCTCAAAGGAGCGTACCCGAAACCTCTTCTCCTTGAAGGAGCCGCAGAAAGTGCACTTGTTATGGGAACACCCGATAGTGACCTGGAGGATAAGACTGTCCGCCTCGCTCGGCGGCCTGTAGATCGTTCCTTCGTATTTCATTGTTCAATCCTGTATACCTTTTCCCCTTCTCGCACAAGACCGTATTTCTTTCTGACCATCTCTTCGAGATACCGGTCGTCGTCGCGTATCCTGCGAAGCTCCCGTGAGAGCGCCGCGTTCTCATCCTCCATCTGCATGATCGCCAACCTGGCCGTCCTCGCCTTCAGTTTGATCTTCAAAAGGTCGTATATTCCACCGTCCATGAGAATGAGGTGAAAGAAAATGGTTGAGAGAAAGACTATAAATCCGTATCTCTTTACGGGATTCTCTGCCATGCTTCCTCTATATTAAAGGCACGAAAGCAAAATGTCAACCCGTGAGAGGCGGACGCGGGAAAAAGCCCTACCGGGGGGGATACAGCCCCAAGGTCGCGCGGACCTCTTCCATCGTGGCGTCGGCTATCTCCCTGCAGGCGTCGGCCCCCTTCTCGAGGACGTCGACGACGTAGTCCATGTTCTTCTCGAGCTCACGCGCCTTCTCGCGCACGGGCGTCAACTCTCTCTTCACGTTCTCGAAGAGCATCTTCTTGCAGTCGATGCACCCGATACCCGCCGATGTGCAGCCCTTGTCGATCTCGATAAGCATGGCATTGTCGGAGAAGGCGCGGTGGATGGTGTAAATGTTGCATACCTCCGGGTTGCCGGGGTCCTTCCTGCGTACGCGGTTCACGTCCGTCACGGCCGTGCGGAGCTTTTCCCACACCACATCCTCTTCTTCAAGGATGCCGATGTAATTCCCCAGGCTCTTCGACATCTTCGACTGGCCGTCGACGCCGAGTATTCTCGGGGCCATCGACAGCAGTTCCTCGGGTTCGGGAAATATGGGGGCGAAGCGGGTGTTGAACTTCCGGGCCACCTCGCGGCACAGCTCGATGTGCTGGACCTGGTCCTCTCCCACAGGGACGTAGCCTGCCTTGTAGAGCAGAATATCGGCCGCCTGAAGCACGGGATAGTCCATGAGTCCCATGTTGATGTTCGCCCGGTGTTGCCTCGCCTTATCCTTGAACTGTGTCATCCGTTCGACCTCGCCTATGGGAGTGACGGTGTTGAAGATCCAGGCCAGCTCGGTATGCTCCGGGACATGGGATTGGACGAAGATCTTCGATCTCTCCGGCGAGAGCCCGCAGGCAAGGAGAATGATGGCCGTGTCAAGGGTGCGTTTCTTCATCTCCTCCACGGGGTACTCGATCGTTATGGCATGATAGTCGACAACGCAGAAGACACAGTCATACTCGTCCTGGAGATATGTCCAGTTCCTGATCGCGCCCACATAGTTGCCGAGATGTATCTCACCCGTCGGCTGTATCCCGCTGAAGATCCGCTTCATCTATCCTCCACAAAGAACGGAAATCTCTTTCTCCGCGATTTTTATCGTGTTTAATGTACATCAAACGAAGGGACAAATCAAATAGAGGTAATAGGTGATGGGTAATAGGTGATAGGTGGAGCGGCACATCACATATCTGGCTCCGAGGGTTCACTTCGTTGCCCTATAACCGATTACCCATCACCTATTACCGGCAGGGAAAAAGAAAGCGGGCT
>JAAYAK010000246.1 GCA_012719415.1 Syntrophorhabdus sp. | reverse complement strand
AGCGGAACGATGACACACTCAAGGGGGAAGATCACGACCTTCGAAGGCACATTGAAGGGAGAGCGTTTTCAGGCCATGAACCTGCCGGAGCTCCAGGCCTCGATCAGTCCGGACCTTACGATCACCGGGGACCCGGGAAGGGTGTCGGTGAGGGGTTCCGTCCTCATACCACAGGCGCTCATCAGGGAAGAACAAAAGGAAACCCTCGTCAAGCCGAGCGGTGACGTTATTGTCAAAGGCAGGGAGAAAGAACCGGGACAGGCCCTTCCCTTCGCGATCGATGTCGCCGTGGCCGTCGCTCTCGGTGACGAGGTCCTGGTGAAGGCATACGGCATCGACACCCGTCTTACCGGCAAGGTCACCATCACCATGAAGGATCCCGCCGACATCAGGGCGAGCGGCAGCATCCGCACCGTGAGGGGAAAGTTCGATGCCTACGGCGTCAAGCTCGACATACGCAGGGGCAATGTGTCCTTCGGGGGAGGCCCCGTCGAGGCGGCGAACCTCGATATCCTGGCCCTGCGCACCGTTGGCGATGTATCGGCGGGCGTCCTCGTCACCGGGACGCCGGCAGCGCCTCTTGTCAACCTCTATTCGCAACCCGCGATGGCGGACAGGGACATCCTGAGTTACATCGTTCTCGGCAGGGCGTCGGGGGGGTCTGGCAAGAGTGACACCGCCCTTCTCGCCAGGGCGGCAAGCGGACTTCTCACAGGTGGAAAGGCTTCCACCGTCCAGAGACAACTCGGGCTAGACGTTCTCGATATCGAATCCTCCGAGGGCGACATCTCGAAGTCCATCGTCAAGGTCGGCAAGTACCTCTCGCCGCGCCTTTTTGTCAGCTATGGCCGGTCGATATACACGGGCGAGAACATCTTCGGGCTCCGTTACAGCCTCACGAGACGGGTGGACGTGGAAAGCACGATGGGCAACCAGAGCGGCGCCGCGATCTACTACCGGATAGAGTTCGATTGACACTGCCTGATCACACCTGTCCAAAATAGATCATCGGCACCAAACATGCCGACCAATTCCAACGACCAGACAGGGGACCGGGTGATAAGGCGACTTCAGCCCGTGGTTGCGGGCTCTTTCTTCTTTGCTGCCGTCTTTCTCGCGGGTTTTTTTGCGGCCATCGTCTCCACCTTCGCCGACAGCCCGGTGAGTTGCCTGGAGAGACGGTCGGCCACGATCACCTGCACATCGCTGGCGACCATGGATTTCAGTGCTTCAAGCTTCTGATTCGCCTCTTCGAGACGATCCTTCGAATCCTGAAGCGCCTTGTTCTTCACGGACAGGGTGATCTGTCCGGCGAGCGCTTCTATGCTCTCTCTCAATTGGATAAACTCTGCAACACTAGCCATTTTTATTACCTCTGTAGTGGATCGCTGATATATTGGAGAAGACCACGGTAATCCCGTTATCCGCTGGCTGGTCCCGCGATCTCGGTGGACGTTACGAACTGAAGACCAACCACGCCTATAGTATACAACTTTTCGAAAAACAATGAAAGATGCTAAAAAAGGGGGATTCTCCGGCAGTTGTCTACCGCTTGAAATCCCAGGTCAGATTGTCGATGGCGTCCACGACCATCCTTGTCCCCGTCGCAAGAAGCAGAATGTCCTGGGCTACGCGCACATACTTGTGGTTTGGGGGCGGCGGTCCCAGTTCGACTATGACCTTCCGGGGAAGCTCATAGTAAACAACACCCCCCGGCAGCGGCTTCCCGATGGCCCATTTCTTCGCCTGACCCGGAGGCATGCAGCCATTATGCTTCTTAGCGAGTCCAGGGGGGCATTTCTTCCCTTTCCGATACTGAGCGGCATAATAATCATGCACGATGTCCCGCTGACGGTCGGTGAAATAACGGTGCTTTTCGCCGGGCCCTCCCGCGGGGGGTGCCTTGCGTTCGCCCTGCCACCCGTCCTTGCCGGCCGGTTCCGTGTCGTACTTCCCGGGGGGTGGATTACCCTTTCCCCCGCCTGCCCAGGGCGGCTTCTCCGCGAATACGGAACCCGCCGCAACCATCGCGGCCAAAGCGAGACCCAGCACGAGACCCGTCTTCAAAGTGAAGTGTTTCATCATTCCCTCCCGACCCTCATACGAAGGCGTTCATGTAGTATAGGATTACCAGAGATCACCTCGGTCTGTCAAGGTAAGACAAGCGAATGCGGGACGGCCTTTTCCGTTGACATCTCCCGGATTTGCACCTATAACTTGGACATCCAACAGGTACCCCGCCCATGAAGGTCATTCTCAATTGCCTGCCGCCCGCCCGTTCCGACACTCCGTCCGCCGCCCTGTCCATCCTCAAGGCCCATTTGATGAAAAATGGCATCGAGACCCGCGTGGTCTACTGGAACATTCTCCTCGACGGGATCCTGCCCTCTTTCCAGAGAAGCACCGACACGATACACTTCGACCTTCTGCCATACCTCTACCTCATCGCCGAAGAACAGGGGGACGATATCGCCCGGAGCAAGGTCAATGCTCTCGTGAAAGCCGAGCTTCCCGAACGCGACATCCTCAACGACAGGAGCGACTACCTCGGGAAAACGAGAGGGATCCTCGACGACAGGATAGGAATGGAGCTCTCCCGCTACTCCCCGAAAGAGAGACTGCTTTTCGGGATATCCTGCAGGTACGAGCAGTGGATCCCCGGGATGGTGCTTGCCGGGTACGTAAAACGCCGCTTCGCCGATGTGAAGGTCGTGATCGGGGGTTTGGGTAACCGCGACCGGGCCACGGCCGTCATGAAGATGTGCGGTCTTTTCGATTTCGCCATCTGGGGCGAGGGCGAATACCCGCTCCTTGATCTCATCCACGCCCTCGACGGGGGGAGCCCCGGGCTTGCGGCTGTTCCCCGGCTCCTCTTTCGCGCTGGTGGCACTATCCGGCGCTCGGACACCGAAACCGGCGAGTTCTTCGACATGAACTCGGGAACCTTCGCCGACTATGGTGATTATTTCGACTGTCTCGCAGCGCTCGGAAAGGACGACAGGGCAGTCATCCTGCCCCTGGAATCGACACGGGGATGCACCTGGAACGCCTGCAGGTTCTGCGTATATTCCGACGGCACAAGGACGCGCAAAAAAGAACCCTCGAGGGTGATCGAAGAGATCCGTCATCTCCTCGAAAGGTACCGCACGCCCTACTTCGCCTTCATGGACAACGACATCGTGGCCAACGACCACGGAAGGCTCGAGAAAATGCTCGACGGCCTCATACCCCTGAGAGAGGAAAGGAAGATCAACTTCATCGCCGAAGTGATCCACAAGGGTTTCACGAGAGAGATCATGGAGAAGCTCCCCCGGGCCGGTTTCGAACGGATACATTTCGGCTATGAATCGCTGTCCGACAACCTTCTTGTGAAGATGAAAAAAAGGACAAGTTTCTCGGACAGCATATTCTTTGTCAGGTTCGCCCGGAAATTCGGCATCAGGCTT
>JAAYAK010000245.1 GCA_012719415.1 Syntrophorhabdus sp. | reverse complement strand
TTCTCCATCTTCCCGATCTCCCGATCTCTCGAAGATCATTCCCAACTCCCCGTGGTCCTTTTCGTGTCTCATCATCCACAGGCAACCGGCACAGAATCCCATTGACAAGGATCGGATTCGTCGTAGACTGTCCATAGAGGTCGACGATCGACATGACGGGGGTGATAGAATGAGAAAATTGATGATCCTTATGGTTGTTATCGGTGTCGCACTTGCCGGCTGCGCGACAAAAACAGGAACAGGTGCCGCTGTTGGCGCCGGTGTCGGCGCGGCGGTCGGGGCGGGGGCCGGTCAGGCTATTGGACGCGACACCTCCTCGACTCTTATCGGCGCAGGCATCGGCGCCGTTGTCGGGGGTCTGGCGGGGGCCGCCATAGGCAAGTATATGGACGATCAGGAACGATCCATGCGCCAGGCCATCGCGGATTCGGAGGCCGCCACCATGCGGCGCGAACAGGAAATCGTCGCGGGAGCACGGAAAGACTCCGTTGACGTACTCACCGTTACCTTTAGATCCGATTACCTTTTCGCGGTCAATTCTTCAACCCTGCTTCCCGGCGCCCAGAGCGAACTGCAGCGGGTGGCCAACGTGCTCAGGCAATACCCCGAAACAAACATCCAGGTTGCCGGGCACACTGACAGCAGCGGTTCGGCAGAGTATAACCAGAAACTCTCCGAGCGGCGAGCGGACGCGGTTAAGAACGCTCTTGTTGGAATGGGTGTCAACGGATCTCGCCTGACCACCATCGGCTACGGTGAGATGAGACCCATAGCAAGCAACGGGACAGAAGGCGGACGCCAGCAGAACCGGCGCGTCGAGGTCCGCATTGTGCCCAGTGCCGCCTGAGGACCCTCTGTCGGAAAGCGGCCTCAAACCCGGGACAGCACTTTCTTGTACTCCTCCATCGTCCAGCAGGAGCGCAGAAAAGGGCAATCCCTGCACAGTTCCACCTTGTGGCGATCTATGAGGTACTGCTTCCCCGAGTCGGAACTGACGTTACAGGATGTCATCTCGTCGATGCAGGGAGGTGTCCTGGATTTGCAGCCGTGTTTGTTGGTGCAACCGATGCAGTAACCGCTCTTCGGTTTCACGCGAACCTCCATCACGGGAACCGGTATCCCGACAATGGCATGACGTGGCCCCTTGAGGCATCAGCTTCGGCCCAGGGGCGTTTCCTGCCCCAGATGGGAAAGATCTTGCCGTGAAGCCACTCAAAGGGAAGGTCGGCATGAGGCTCGTACTTCTCGACGTATTCCACGTAAGGGTTGCCGGCAAGGTCCACGGGGGCGAGGACGGCATCGTGCTCCCCGTCAAAATCGCAGGAAGGCACCCCGATCCTTTCGCACAAAGCCCTGTCGAACGCGGGGGTAACGCTCATCCATCTCCCCTTCACAAAAAGCTGGGTGTACCCGTGACTGGGAAATTCCTTTATCCCCGTCTGGGCCTTCAGCTCCGCGGGCATCTTGTGGTTCACGATCCTCGCGAAGGCAAGCCGGGATGGAATACCCGCGGCACGGGCGAGAGCGGCAAGAAGGACGGCTTTCTGGACGCAATAGCCTTTGCCCCTCTCCAGAGTCACGCTCGCCTTGAAATCTTCCCTGAACGTCGAAAGCATGTAAACATTATAATGGATCTCGTCGCGCACGAAGTAGAAGAGCGCCCGCGCCCTCGGGCCTTCCTCCGTCAACCCCGCGGTAAGCCTCCGCGCCGTCTCCCGGATACGACCATTGTCACTGTCTATGATCTCCGTGGACCGGAGGTAAATGTCCATCTCACCCATCACAACTCCTTAAAAACATCCCGCCAACCCCAACCAACCCCAACACGTCCCATCATCCCGCGCGTCCTATAGGTCCTATCCGTCCTATATGTCCCATATGTCCTATATGTCCCATTGGTCCTATCCCTCCTATAGGTCCTATTATAAAACACATAGGACCAATAGGACATATGGGACGGATAAGACTGGGACCTATAGGACATATAGGACGCATAAAACGCCTGGCGGGCGCCTTTACACCGCGTCTCCGTCAGTCGTGATCACTTCGTCGGTCAGTTCGTTGGTGTCGTCTTTCACGGTGGGGAAGTGTTCCTCGAGGAGCCTGCCCGCCTCGCCTATTGCCCGGGCGAGGGCGTCAGCCGCATTTCCCTGCCGTATCCCGCCGGAAACCGTCCGTGCCAGGGCATTGAGCTTCGCCTGGGTGATCTTCTCATGGATACCTTTGTCGGCGAGGATCCACACCTTCCTCTCGAGGAGAGAGATAAAGAAAAGAACCCCCGTGTTACCCTTTGTCCGGTAGAGGCCCTTCTCGTAGAAAGCCCTGACTGCCCTGTCCCGTACGGCCCTTTCGCGGCGTCCCGTACCGCTGAAAAGCGCCTTGAGGTAAGGCGTTCTCTTCATCATGAACCAAAAGGGAGGGAAGAAGACGAAGGTGAGAGGGATGTACCACAAGAGGGACCCGTGGAGAAAGAACTCGGCGATGAGGAAGGCGGCAACGTTCCCGAAGGTGACGGCGCCGAGCACTTCGGCCTCGCGGTAACGGCTCGAAGCATCAACAACCATGACGGCTATCTCGCCCAGGGTCTTCGATTCCGCGAGCGACGTTGCCTCGCGGATCCTTTCCTTCTCCGCATGAGTAAAGAAATTGAGGGCCTTCTTCATCACCAGTCCCCCGACGCGCCGCCGCCGCCGAAATCTCCCCCGCCGCCCGAGAAGCCACCGCCGATGTCAAAACCTCCTCCGCCCGAAGATCCACCACCCGTCCAGTATCCACCGGGACCGAAGCCTCCCCCGCCCCGGAAGGGTCCCCCGAAAAGAAAGGGAAGGAAAATGCCGAGCACAAGACCGAGGACACCGAGGAGCACCACCGTCACAAGAGAGAACCCCAGCAGGAACCCCATGGCAGAGAAACCTATCAGCCCGGCGCCGCCGCCCAGGATGCGTGAGATCCTTCCCAGCACGAGAAGGAAGATGGCGCCGAAGACGAGAAAGGGCAGCGCCGATCCCAGGCCGCCCCTCTGAACCGACCGGGGTCTTCCCGCGTCGGCCTTGAACTCGCCACGCGTCGCATCTATCATGGCGCGGACACCCGAGGAAAAACCGCCGTCAAAATCGCCCCTCTTGAACTGCGGGTTGATGACGAGCTGAACGATGCGTCCTGCCGTCAGGTCTGTAAGCTTTCCCTCGAGGCCGCGGCCCACCTCGATGCGCGTCTTGCGGTCTTTCTTCGCAACGAGGAGGATGGCACCGTTGTCTTTGCCCTTCTGGCCGATCTTCCACGTCTCGGCCACTTTCATGGAGAACTCTTCCAGGCTCTCCCCCTCCAGGGAATCGATGGTGAGGATGACGATCTGCGTGGAGTCCGACCTCTCGAAGTCCTCAAGTTCCCTTTCCAGTTGAGCGCGGACACCCGGCGACATCATCCCGGCATGATCGTTCACACGCCCTTTCAGGGCAGGCACCTCCAGCGCCTGGATGCAGGTGGCCCAAAAAGCGACAAAACAAAATACCAGGGGTACGACAAGGCCCCGGAGGAGGCCTTCCCGCGCGCTTCTTCCGTGCCTGTCGTTGCCTGCAGGAGACTCTTTCATCGTCCCGGCCGTCCCTTAAGGGTCAGAACTTCACCTTCGGCGCCTTCTCCGCCCCCGCTTCCGCCTTGAAGGGTTCCTTCTGGGCAAGCTTGAGAATGAACATGTTCGTCAGGTTGTTCGGGAAGACCCGGATGGAGGTGTTGAATGTCTGCACCGCCTTGTTGTACCGTGTGCGGGCCACGTTTATCCTGTTCTCTGTGCCCTCCAGCTGGTTCTGAAGGTCGCGGAAATTCTGGCTGGCCTTGAGATCTGGATAGTTCTCGGCAACGAGAAGGAGCCGCGACAGGGCCCCGCCCATCGACGACTGTGCCTGCTGATACTGGGCCATGGCCTGGGGATTGCCGATCATGTCCTTCGATATCTGAACGCTTCCCACCCTGGCCCTGGCCTCGGTCACGGCCCGAAGGGTCTCGCTCTCGTGCTTCGCGTAAGCCTTCACGGTCTCCACCAGGTTCGGCACCAGGTCGTTGCGCCTCTGGTATGAGGCCTCGACGTCACCCCATGCCGCCTTCACGGCCTCGTCGTTCTGCTGTATCGTGTTGTAGCCGCAACCCGTAAGCATCATCATCGCCAGCGCGATGACACCGCAGAGAAATGATCGCCTCATCAAGTTCCTCCTCTGTCGAGATTATCGAGCCTATAGTACCATATTCCGGGGAAAAAAATACAGGTCTTCCGGCCTTGACGCCGGGGAAAGATGCGTGATAGAACCTTGAAAAAGCGGAGGAAGACAGTGAACGATGACATAAAGAAAAGAACCCAGGAGACAGCGAAGAGACTCTGGACGGGAGGGGTGAAGCTCGACCCGCCCTACCTGACCTGGAAGGAGTTCGACAAGGACCTCGCCAACGACCTCTCCATGTTCATAACGGGTAATCTCTATTCCCGGACGGTCCTCACCCTTCCGGAGCGCCAGATGGCCGCCTGCGCCATGCTCGCCGCCCTGGGAGCGGCCGATGAACTGAGGCTCCACGTGAACGCCGCCCTCAACGTCGGCTGTGATCCCCGGAAGCTCGCCGAGGTCTTTTTCCAGCTTGCCCCTTACGGCGGGATGCCGCTTGTCAACAAGGCGCTGGAGGTCTTCAGGGAGGTCTTGAAGGGCCGGGGAGAATGGGAAGCCTTCACGAAGGGCGGGAAGTAGGGGTCAGGAGAATACGGCATTAAAGGCCGGGGTTATTGCATGGCCAGAATACTTGCACGGGAAAGCGCGGGCATCGCGGGCATCGACGAGATCATCGACGGGCTGAGAACGGGTGACAACGTCGTATGGCAGGTTGACTCTATCGACGACTACCTGTCCTTCGCGAGGCCCTTCGCGGAGCGGTCGGTCAGGAGCGGGAAGAAGGTGGTCTACATGCGGTTCGCCCGCCACAGACCCGTCATAGAGAACAACGAGAGCGTGCGGGTACACAACCTGGACGCGCGCAGCGGCTTTGAATCCTTCACCGGCGAGGTCTACAACATCATCACGTCTGAAGGGCGCGACGTCCATTACGTATTCGATTCCCTCTCCGATCTCCTCTCCGCGTGGGCCACGGACCTCATGATTGGCAATTTCTTCACCATCGCCTGTCCTTACCTGTATCAGCTCAACACGATAGCCTATTTCGCGCTGCTCAGGGAAAACCACTCCTTCAAGACCGTTGCACGCATCCGCGAGACGACCCAGGTACTCATCGACGTCTATAATGTCGACGACAAGATCTACGTGCATCCCCTGAAGGTCCGCGGCCGGCACTCGCCCACGATGTTCCTTCCCCACCGCAGAAGCGAGGACCGCTTCCTGCCGGTGACGAGCAGCGTCGACACAGGCCGGCTGCTCACGCGGATCTCGGGTAAGGGAACAGACCTTGCGAAGAGGAATCTTGACCACTGGGACAGGTTCTTCATCCGCGTCGCCGACCTCCTGAAAGAAAAGGTGAGCACGGACGAGGAAGAAATGGTCCTCGACCAGTTGTGCAGGATCATGATCGGCCGCGAGGAAAGGATACTCGCCCTCGCAAAGAGGTACTTCACCCTCGAGGACCTTCTTGCCGTCAAGGGACGTCTCATAGGGACAGGCTATATCGGGGGGAAGACTGTCGGCATGCTCCTCGCCAGGAAGATCCTCTCCGGCGATACGTCCTTTGACTGGCAGCACATCCTCGAACCCCATGACTCATTCTTCATCGGTTCCGATGTCTTTTACACCTATCTCGTCGAGAACGGGTGGTGGAAACTGCGCATGGAACAGAAGACCCGGGACGGGTATTTCGAGGTCGCGAAGACCCTCAGGGAATCCATGCTCGAGGGCTCTTTCCCCGAAGAGATCGAGGAACAGTTCTGGCGCCTCATCGAGTACTTCGGGCAGTCGCCCATCATCATACGGTCGAGCAGCCTTCTCGAAGACGCCTTCGGCAATGCCTTCGCCGGCAAGTACGAGAGTATTTTCTGCGTCAACCAGGGCACCCCCGAGGAGCGCTACAAGCAGTTCGGCGAGCATGTGAGGCGTGTGTATGCCAGCACCATGAACGAGGACGCACTGGCCTACCGCCTCCAGAGGGGCCTCGACAGGAATGACGAGCAGATGGCGCTCCTCGTCCAGAGGGTCTCCGGGTCCTACCGCAACCGCTATTTCTACCCCGATCTCGCCGGTGTCGGGATATCCTACAACACCTTCGTCTGGAGGCGGGACATGGACCCGAAGGCAGGGATGCTTCGCCTCGTGGCAGGCCTCGGCACCCGGGCGGTGAACCGCGTGGAGCACGACTATCCCGGCATCATCGCCCTTGATCTTCCGCTGCTCCGCCCTCACAGCGGACCGAGCGATATGAAGAAATATTCCCAGCACAACGGCGATGTCCTCAACGTCGAGACCAACGTCCTCGAGACGATCCCCGTCGCCGACATCATCACGGGCGACATGAAAGCGGACCGGGAACTCATCGGGACACGGGACCTCGAGGCGGCCGAGTTCATGAGGTCCCGCGGGCTCGAGGCCGGGGAGTCATGGATCGTGACCTTTGACAGGCTCATGTCCGAGACACCCCTTCCGGCGATCATGCGGAAAATGCTCAAGACCCTGGAATCGAGCTACCAGTATCCCGTGGACGTCGAGTTCACCATAAACTTTACGGCGAGGGACGCTTTCCAGATCAATCTCGTCCAGTGCAGGCCCCTTCAGACAAAGGGCGAGGGCAAGAGGGTCAGGATCCCGCGCAAAGTGCCCGCCGACAGGATACTTTTCCAGTCATCGGGAAACTTCATGGGAAGCACCACAACGCAGGGGATCAAGCGGGTCATAGTGGTCGACCCCGATGGGTACAGTCTCCTGACCCTGTCGGAGAAATACGATATCGCGCGCCTCATTGGCAGGATAAACAGGCAGATACCCGGTCAGGAAGAAATGCCCACGATCCTTGCCGGCCCGGGACGGTGGGGAACCACCACGCCCTCTCTGGGAGTCCCGGTGCGGTTCTCGGAGATCAACAACATCGCTGTCCTGGTGGAATTGGCCCACGGCACGGGCCTCGGCAGCGTGATGCCCGAGCTTTCCTTTGGTACTCATTTCTTTCAGGACCTTGTCGAAACCGGGGTATTCTACGTTGCGATCTTCCCCGACAGGGAAGGGTCGTCCTTCAACAGAAGGATCGTGGAAAGGAAATACAACCTTCTTTCCATGCTCGTACCCGAGAGCGCCCGGTACGAAGGCATCGTAACCGTCGTCGACACCGCGGAAGACGATATGAAGCTCCTCGCCGACGTCGTGACTCAGAAGGTCGTCTGCTTCAACGCCCGCAAGACGGACCAGTAACCGTCGTCGCTTCCCTCACGGGTCCGGGAAAGATACCTGAGGAAGACGGAGGTCTGTTCTTTTCTCGGCAGATAGGCCCTTTCCAGGGCCTCTATCGAGCTCAGGAGAGGATAGTCGCAGAGCGTGGCCATTGCCTGGCTTCCCCTGCCAACACCGGCCTGCTCGAGGGCCGCGTTCACATTGAGCCCGCCCAGTACCACGAGGCCGATCTTTCCGTCCGTGGGAGAGATGCCGAGCAGGGACTCCCCTCTGCTTCCGAAGAGCACGATGCCCCCGAAACCATGGGGCGTCATGCGATCGAGAAGGCTCCTTGCGTCTGAGATACTGTTCTCCGGGATCTCCCGGTAGCTCCCCAGGATGAGCCCCGATCCCCCCTCCACGGCGCCGAGCACGTCGCTCATCCTGCTGCGCATGAGGATCTCGAGGGGAGGGACGGAAGACCCCTCATAGCTGATCACCGACGTGAACCGCAAAGGACGTCCGTTCACCACCTCGACGAGACCCCCGAGCCTGGTAGCTATGGGGATTCCGCGCTTGAGGAACATCCCGTTCAGTGTGATGCTGCACATGGTCCCTATGGCGACCATCCCCGGGGGTGCCTCGACGGTGCCGATGCGCTCGCCGGCCCTCACGACAACCGCCCGGTCACTCATGGAGTAGGGCGACCTGAGCACAACGCCCAGCACCTCCATGGCCGCCTCGAGCTTCTCCTCGGGGACAAGGGTGATATTGAGTATCACCTTGCCCCGCACGTTGTCGGGTCCGAAATCGGACAGAAAGGAGAGGTTGTTTATCCTGTTGATGATGAAACCCACCCGGTCGGACACGTACCCCTGTTTGAGTTCCATGCGGCCGCCGGCCGTTATCCTTCTGCCCTTCTTGCCGTCCGTCACGGTGTACCCGGCCTCGTCGAGACGCTTGAGGTAGTACCTGATGGTCCGCTCGGACAGGTCCGTCCCCTGGCGGCCGAGACGGGAGGCGATGTCGGAGGAGCCCAGGGGGGCCCCTTCCCTGTCAAGCACGGAGAGAATGGAGAACATTATCCTGTTCATCTACCCATTCCCTCCGCACGCAGTTCCACGTAAGAACGTTCCCCTGACCAATTTCTATCACACGTAGCCATAGGCGAGCATGGCGTTCGCGACCTTGAGGAAACCGGCAACGTTGGCGCCGAAGACATAGTCCCCTTTCTTGCCGTACGCCTCAGCGGCATCGAGACACGATCTGTGGATGCTTTTCATTATGCCGAGCAACCTGGCATCGACCTCTTCCCGTGTCCAGGAAAGTCTCATGCTGTTCTGAGACATCTCGAGACCCGACGTCGCGACCCCGCCGGCGTTCGCCGCCTTGCCGGGGCCGAAGAGCAGGCCGTTGTCCTGGAAGACGCGGACCGCCTCGGGCGTCGAGGGCATATTTGAGCCTTCGGCGACGCAGACGCAGCCGTTCTTCACGAGCGCTTCCGCGTGACTGCCGTCTATCTCGTTCTGGGTAGCGCATGGCAACGCTATGTCGACCTTGAGACCCTGGTCCTTGATGACGTCCCAAACGCTTTCGCCTATGTAGCACACGGCGTGGCCGTACTTGTCGGCATACTCGCTTATCCTGCCCCTCTGGACGTTCTTGAGGTCCATCACGTAACCGCACTTGTCGCCCGATATCCCCTCATCGTCAACGATCGTGGAACTGGAGTCGCACAGGGTTATGACCTTTCCGCCAAGCTGGTTCACTTTTTCCACGGCGAACTGGGCGACGTTCCCGGAACCGCTGATGGCAACCGTTTTACCCTTGAGATCGAGGCCCCTCGTGGCAAGCATCTCTGCGGCGAAGTAGACGCAGCCGTACCCGGTCGCCTCGGGCCTCACGAGGCTGCCGCCGAAGGGCAGGCCCTTGCCGGTGAGAACCCCCGTATGATCGTTCATGATCTTCTTGTACATGCCATACATGTAGCCGATCTCGCGGCCTCCCACGCCAATATCCCCGGCGGGCACGTCGATGTCGGGACCGATGTGCCTGAAGAGCTCCAGCATGTGGGCGTGGCAGAAACGCATCACCTCGTTGTCCGATTTGCCCTTGGGATCAAAATCACTGCCTCCCTTGGCACCTCCCATGGCAAGCGTCGTGAGGGAGTTCTTGAATATCTGTTCGAATCCGAGGAACTTGAGGATCCCCAGGTTTACGGACGGGTGGAACCGCGTGCCGCCCTTGTAGGGACCGATGGCATTGTTGTACTGGATGCGGTACCCCCTGTTGATCTGCAGTTCTCCCTTGTCGTCCAGCCAGGGGACCCTGAACATGACAACGCGGTCGGGCTCGACGATCCTTTCGTATATCTTTGCCTTTACGAACTCGGGGTGTTTCTTCACCGTGGGCTCAAGACTCTCCAGGACCTCTTCCGCCGCCTGATGGAACTCGAATTCATGAGGGTCCTGCTTTTTGATCTTCTCCAGTATTTCACGTGTTACTGACATAATGGAATCCTCCACCTTCGTAATGTATTTTCCCGGTCCCACCCCGGGTTCTCACGCAAACCATCCCGCCGTCAAGCCGGCAGCGGGCCGTCACCCGTATCCGGCGACGTGTCTCCCCGAGATCAGAAAGATCTATTCTTCGAGACGTTCCTCAGTAGACTGCCAGGGGGGCCACGCTGTGATCATACACGTTCAGATCGCTCCCCGTGATGAGAAGGCCGTCGATATTCTCGAGGCTCTTTGGCAGGGGTTCATCTTTCGAAAGAACAATGGTCTCCAGGTCCCACCCGTGCTCTTTGAGGGCGTCTTCGAGGGCTTTTGTGTCTTCGGCTTTCCCTCGCTGTAAGAAAACAAGTCTCTTTCTCATGATCTCCGCTTTTCTCCTTTTGATGGTATGAGAAAAAACTAGTATATAAAACCCGATAAAAGCAGGTTTTGCAATCGGGGCAAAGATGTTTTTGATATCGGGGTAAATACTATATAACTCATGGGGGTTTCCCCTATGGCAGTTGTATGGTGTTGACTTTCAAGGGCTGGCTGGATCGTGGAGATGGCGGAAGCTGGCAAAGAATTCTACCGGCGAAGCGGGAAAATGAGGGCCGCGACGAAGATGCCCCGGGGTCTATGCTGTCATCTTCCTTCAGGGACTGCTCTGGACCCATTGAATAGCGTACTTGAGGAGGTCCGTCCCGTCCCCCAGTTTTAGTTTGTCCTTGATATGCGCCCTGTAGGATTCCACCGTCTTGACGCTGAGATGAAGCTTTTCCGCTATCTGGCGCGTCTTGTTGCCCTGTCCTATAAGCCTGAAAACGGTCAGTTCGCGGTTGCTCAGGAGGTCTATCGGTGACGCGCCCTGGCTCACCCCTTCGACGGAGACGAACTTCTCGAGCATCTTCGTCGTGATGCGGTCGCTGACAAAGATCTCCCCCTCGAGGACCTTTCTGATCGCCACGAGCACCTTTTCCAGGGCCTCCTGTTTCATTATGTAGCCGCGCGCCCCGGCACGAAGTGAACGCTCGGCGTACAGGGTCTCGTCGTGCATGGAAACGACGAGGACCGGTATGTCCCTCTGGCGCAGGCGCAATTCCTTGATGAGCTCGATCCCGTCAATGCCCGGCAGGGATATATCAACGATCGCCATGTCGGGAACGACCGTTTCCAGCGATTCCAGGGCCATCTGGGCATTCTCCGCCTCGGCGCACACGACAAGGTCGGGTTCCTGATTGATCAGAAGCGTCAATCCCTTGCGCAGAATGGGATGATCATCGACGATCAGTATCCTTCGTTTCGTCACGGAAATCCTCCCCTCCCGTTATCAAGATACCTTGAGGACCCGCAGGTCATGACGCCATCCTCAGATCGCTGGCCTGTCGGAAAAGGTACAGCTTATGACACATCCCCCGGTCTTCGGCTCCTTTATCTCCAGGACGGCCCCGATCATGGAAGCCCTGTACTGCATTATGTTGAGCCCCATGCCCTTTCCCTGGTTCTGCGCGCCGTCCATGCCGACCCCGTTGTCACTGATGGTCAGCACATAACTCTCGCCATCCTGTCTCATGGCGATGGTCACACTATCTGCCTTACCATGTTTTATGGCATTATTCAATGCCTCCTGGGCGATACGGTAGAGATGGGTCGCGGCGGCGTTGTCGCTCATGAGGATCGGGGAATCGTATTCAAAGGTGCAGGTGATCCCGAAAAAACGCTCAACATTCGACGCCAGCTCTATGAGCGCCATCATGAGGCCGTCCGCTTCGAGCCTGACCGGGTTCAAACCCCGGGCGAAGCCCCTCGTCAGGGTTATCGCCTGATCGAGAAGATCCACTATTTCGGCGACATCTTCGGACCTGATCGGCTGCCCGGTGGCTGTCTTTCTTTCCAGGACCTTGCCCATGAAACCGATGCCCGCGAGGTGCTGGCAAAGGCTGTCGTGAAGGTCCTGACCAATTCTCCGCTGTTCCCGCCCGCTGATCTCGAGGATCTCCCTTTCCAGTCTCTTGCGCCTTGTTGTGTCGCGCACGATACCCAGTGCCTTGTTGGGGCCGCACCTGACGATCCGGACCTCGAAGTCCCGTGGTTGCCCACCGAGGGAAAGGTGCTGTTCGAAGACCTGCGCCCTGCCTGTCGAGATGGACTGCCTCACGCAGGCCATGACCTGATCGAGAAGCCTTCGCGGAAGGATCTCCTCCCTGTCGGATACGAGATACACGCTTTGCCCGACAAGCCTTTCGGCAATGCCCTTCAGGACCGTGAAATCACCCGGGTGAAGACCGAGAAGGATCCCCGATACATCGAGCTGGAACATGAGGTCGGGAATGGCCATGAGCAGAGCGCGCATCTTCGATTCGCTCTCTTTCAGGGCCTCTTCTCCCAGCATGCGCTCGACGATCTCGCCGATGCGCTTCGCTACGGCATCGATGAGACTCCTTTCCTCCTTGAGGAAAGGCCCCTCGTCAGCTGTCTTTCTCCTTTCCCGGTAGAACACCTCCAGGAGGCCGGTATCCTTCCCGTGAACGACGATCCGCTGGGATTGTTTCCACCGCGTCTCCCTGAAACCGTGGCTCACGAAGACCCGGTCGCCAAGCACGATACGGCATGTGGCGATGTCGGGATACTGCCAGGCATCAGGCACTATGTCGACTGTCTTCTGCATGATCTCGTCGAGGGTGGTTCCTCCTCGCTCCACGATCGCGGATATGATGTAAAGGCAGTTGAGCTCCTTGATCCTTTCGTTGAGCTCGTGGGTCCTTTTCTCCAGTTCCCCCTGCGCGAGCTTGTGCTGCTTCTCCCTTTCCGCGAGATGCCGCACCTTCTCCTCGGCACGCTTGAGGGCGAGGGCCAGAGCCTGCCGGGAAACATCCTCCCCTTCGATCTTCCTCTTCCGATCTTCCGATATCCGGGTATGCATGGTCGCGTCATTATATCATAAAGAGGGGTGATAGGTGATAGGAAGTGTCCTTTCCCATAACCCATGACCCATCACCTATCACCCGCCTCTTCCTTTTCATCTGTTGCCCGCCTCTTCCTTTTCATCTATTATTTTGTAATTGACGGAAAAACATGCTATATTGTGCGGTCGTGTTTTCATTTTTATTTCTCTTCTCTCAGCTTCAACAATCCGTCATAAAATTGATTCACGGCACAGAGGAATGATGCTGCCAGAACTCACCATCAAGGGAAAAACTGCACGGGTGCCCGTTATCCAGGGAGGTATGGGGATCGGCGTGTCCCTGTCGCCGCTCGCAAGCGCCGTTGCCGCCGAAGGCGGCATCGGGATCGTTTCCAGCGCCTGCCTCGACAGGCTCCTGGGAAAACGCAACAACAAGGTGTACAGCACCTATGAAGCTGTCTACGAGGAGGTCTGCCTGGCGCGGGAAAAGGGAGGAGTGTCGGGCATCAATGTCATGGTCGCCATCGCCAGGGACTACGATGTTACCGTAAAGGCGGCCATCGACGCGAAGGTGGACGTCATCATCTCCGGAGGAGGGCTACCGCTCGCCCTTCCGGGCATCGCAAGCCCGAAGGATACTGCTCTCGTCCCGATCGTCTCCTCGGTGAGAGCGCTTCAGCTCATCTGCAGGAAATGGGAACGCCTGGGATACCAGCCCGACGCGGTGGTGCTGGAGGGTCCCCTCGCCGGGGGACACCTGGGTTTCAAAGTGGAGGACCTTGGCCTCGAATCCAACAGGTTGGAGAACCTCTTCCCGCCCGTCAAGGACTTCGCTTCGCGGCATGGGGATTTCCCCGTGATCGTTGCCGGCGGTATCTACGATCACGACGACATTTCACGGTTCATGGCCATGGGCGCCGATGGGGTGCAGATGGGAACGCGCTTCCTCGCCACCGTTGAGAGCAGCGCCACGGAGTCTTACAAGCGTGCCGTCGTCAACGCCGGCCCGAGGGACATCATCGTCGCCTCCACGCCGGGCTCCCCATGCGGAATGCCCTTCATGGTGATCAAGGAATCTCCCATGTTCATTTCGGCCCTCGCCAACAAAAGAAAGCCCCGCTGCGACAAGGGCTACATCATGACGAAGGACAGGGAAGGCAGGTACGCCCTGTGCAGGGCGCAGGAAGACACCGGGAGCTGTTTCTGCATCTGCAACGGACTCCTCAGTTCCGGGGGCTATAACACTGACGTCGAGGAACAGCTTTACACGGTGGGCGCGAACGGCTACCGCGTCGACCGCATCAGCACCGTGCGCGACGTCATGGACGAACTCAAGGGCACCGCTCGCGCCACGCAACTCATATCACCGGAAGCAGCGTAGAAAAACCGTTCCAGGTTCCAGGTTCCAAGTTCCAAGTTCAAGAATGAAAGGCAAAAAAGGGACACGTGCATGGTTGCGTCGCCCTTTTTCCTTTTGTTTTTTACTTGGAACCCTTGAACCCTTGAACTCTTGAACTTTCCTTAACCCGTGCTGTTGCAAAGTCGTACAGGTTCTGATAACGTGTTAGAAAAATTCAGGAGGGTCCGCCGGCATGTACAAGCGCGTGACTGTAAGACAATCCTTTTTCATCCTCGCAGGCCTCGCCCTGCTGCTCGTCCTTCCTCTTGCCGCCGTTGCCGGCGATGACGCGCGAGACCGCTTCGTCGACGTCAGGGAGCATATCCCCTCTGTCATCATGGACATACGTTATTTCAGCCCTCACAACTTTGTCGGGGAACGCATCGACGGCTACAACGCCCCGAAGTGTCTTCTCACCAGGGAAGCTGCCGGCGCCTTGAAGCGCGTCCAGGAGGACCTCGAGGGATTCTCCCTTTCCCTCAAGATCTACGACTGCTACAGGCCGCAGAGGGCGGTCAGTCACTTCGTCAGGTGGGCGAAGGACATCGGCGACACACGGACAAGGAAGGAGTTCTATCCCACCGTCGATAAGAGCCGCCTCTTCGAGGACGGCTACATAGCCGAGAGATCCGGCCATTCCCGGGGAAGCACCGTCGACCTGACCATAGTACCCATGCCTGTCCCCGAGCAGCAAGAGTACGACCCGGGACAGGAACTCTTCGCCTGCTACCTCCCCGCTTCCGAACGGTTCCGTGATAATTCCATCGACATGGGCACCGGCTTCGACTGTTTCCACACCCTTGCCAACACGGCGAACAGGTCCGTCGGTCCCGTTCAGCGCGCGAACAGGCTCCTCCTCAAGACCCTCATGGAAAGACAGGGGTTCGTCAACTACGACAAGGAATGGTGGCACTTCACCCTGAAGAACGAGCCCTTCCCCGACACCTACTTCGACTTCCCGATAGACTAAAAAAGGGCAGCGAAAAAACCTCTGCCCCAACCATTCCCCCCCGTCCTATAGGCCCTATCCCCGTCCTATAGGCCCTAT
>JAAYAK010000244.1 GCA_012719415.1 Syntrophorhabdus sp. | reverse complement strand
TCCCTGAACATGAAGAAGACCGCTCCCGCCATGAGGGCGAATGCGATGAGGTAGTTCCATCTGAATTCTTCCTTGAGATAGAGAAGAGAAAAGACTGCGAAGACAACAAGGGTTATGACCTCCTGCATTATCTTCAACTGTGCCGCGGAGAACTGGTAGTGACCGAGACGGTTCGCGGGGACCTGGAAGCAATATTCGGCAAAGGCGATGAGCCAGCTCACAAGTATCACCTTCCACAGGGCGGAGTTCTTGTATCGCAGATGTCCGTACCAGGCAAAGGTCATGAACACATTGGAAACGGTCAGCAACATGATGGTCTTCATTTCTTTCTCCCGATGATACCTCTGCAGTAATATACAGGAATCGAGAACGGGTGGGAAGAAAAAACACTGCCCGATTTCGATTGAAAAAATACAGCGATTGCGGGAGAATGGATGCACGGAATTCAAATAAGACCTCACCGGAGCACACGTGAAAGAGCAGAAGAGCCTGTACGACATCATGCATTTCGAAGCCCTGGGGCCCGAGGCCCGGCACCTCGAGGAGGAGATACAGAGGGCGGTCGCCCGGGAAGAGATCCCCGAAGGACACAGATACCTCATCACCCCGAAGAATCTCCAGGAATACCTCAGGGACAACCCCGGGACGATCCTCCCGGACATCGTCACCACGAAGACGCATTCCGTTCTCCCCGGGCAGTATCTGGAGGGAGACCGAAAAAGCGTGATAACCCGCAGTGCCGGGTATGACCATTTCGAACACCTCGCCGACAAGGTCAACATCGCCTCGCTGAGAGAGTACTGCGTAAATGCCGTCGCCCAGACGGCCATGAAGTTCCTGTACGCTGCCGCCGGTGAACTGAATCACTACTCCCTCAACACCGTCACCTTTGAGAGGAAGGATTCCCGGGCCTTCATGGAACTCGACAGGCACAGGATACTGACCGTCTTCGGTGTCGGTAAGATAGGCAAAAGGACATACGAGCTTGCCGAGGCCAACGGCCTGGCGGTTCAGGGTGTCGACGTGAGACAGGAGGAACTCGACGGCCTCTACGGCGGGACCGTGCGGTTCGTTTCGAAGGAAGAGGCCATCCGGGGGAGCGACATCATCGTCAACGCCATGAACCTGACGAGAAACCCGGAGAGCAGGTTCTACAATGTGGGTTACTTTTCCAGAGAGTATCTCTCCCAGGCAAAAAGGAACCTCATCTTCATAAACGTGACCCGTGGGGAGATCGCCCCTGAATCGGCGCTCCTCGACCTCTATCGTTCGGGAAAGATAACGGGTATCGGTCTCGACGTCTTCAGCAGCGAGTCCCAATTCTCGGCGCTTCTCCTCGGGCAACCGGCCGAAACTGACGCCAATCTCCTGGCGGCGAAGGCGCTCGTGGAGAAATCCATCGACAGAAGCTCCAACATATACGTCCAGCCCCATCAGGGGTTCAACTCCGACATCGCGGCCCTGACGAAGGCCGTCGAGGCGGTCAAACACATCGTCGCCTGGTACAGGAACGGCAAGGAGCGCTTCGACGAACAGCTTCCCTACTATTGAAAGCGCTAAT
>JAAYAK010000243.1 GCA_012719415.1 Syntrophorhabdus sp. | reverse complement strand
TCAAGGAAGACCCGGGGTGCAGGGTCTACGCCCACGCCGGCATGGAGGACTTCCTCAGGACCCGGTATAAGATGCATTTTCTTGCCAGGGAGATCGTCCCCGTGAAGTATGAGGGTGAGAGGCAGAATCCCCACTCCGTCTTCGGCGCCAGGTTCCAGCACAGCCAGAACCTCGTGGTTCTTACACCCCTGTGGGATGGCGCCGATGCCCGGGAGAACCTGGCAAGGCACATCGAGGTCTTGAGGGCCGAAGGGATAGCGAACATCCTTTTCAGGATCGATCTCGGTCACGGCTGGCACGCGCGGCTCTATCCCGTCATCGAGGCGAACGGGTTTGTCCCGTCCATCGTGATCCCTTACCAGGGCAAAGCGGACTGGCTCTTTTTCACCCTGCGGGATTGAGGTTTTTGCGTGTTTGACGTTCCCCTGAACAAACTTGTCCCTGAATACATAAAGAAGTTCGAGGCTTACATCCCGTCCCGTCCTGATCCGGAACTCATGAGGTTCTACAGGGTTGATCACCTGTGGCGGCTCAACAACAACGAAAATCCCCTCGGTCCACCCGGGGGCTCGGCAGGGATCATCGAGCGGTTCCCGCCGAAAAGGGCGAGTATCTATCCCAGCGGTGATTCCTGGTACCTGCGCGTGAAGCTGGCCGAAAGGTTTGACCTCGACCCCGACCAGATCGTGTTCGGAAACGGGGCGAACGAGGCCATCGCCTTCGTCATCAAGGCCTTCTGCCAGGAAGGGGACAACATCATCACGGCCGACAAGACCTTTGCCGTCTATGAATGGGTGGCGGAATTCTCCGGTTTCGAGGCGAGGCTCGTGCCGCTCAGGGACTTCGGCTTCGACGATGAGGGGATGCTTGCCCGCGTAGACGACAGGACAAAGATACTCTTCATCTGCAATCCCAACAACCCCACCGGGACCTACTGGGACGAGACGAGGTTGAGAAGGTTCCTCGACAGGATCGCCGGGAGGCAGATCGTCGTTGTCGATGAGGCGTATTGCGAATTCGTCGAGGCAGACGACTATCCCGATGCGATGAAGCTCCTCAAGGAGTACCCCAACCTTGTCACCTTCCGGACCTTCTCCAAGATGTACGGCCTTGCGGGGCTTCGCATCGGCTACCTCGCGGGAAGCCGTGACGTGGTGGACGTGATCCGGCGGACCTGCATCGTCTACTCGGTGAACGGCCTCGCCCAGGAGGCGGCGCTCGCGGCCATCGGCGACGACGAGCACGTCGCCCGGACGAGGCGGCACGTCAATGCCGAGAAGGCCTACCTGCTCGAGGAGCTCTCGCGCCTGGGCGTGGAGACCCACGCCGGCGAAGGGTGTTACGTCATGGTGAGGCTCCCTGTGAGCGATACCCTTGTCTATCGGCAGCTGATGGCACGAGGGGTGATGATACGGACGATGACGGGCTTTCGTTTTCCCAACTGGATACGCGTCAGCATCGGGGTGCACGAGGCGATGGAGGACTTCATCCGTGGTCTCGGTGAGATCCTGTCCGACAGGGAGGGCGTTCTGTGAAAGAGAAGGCGAGACGCTTCCTTGAGGGACCCCGCCTCGACGCCTTCTCGAAGGTCACGGGACGGGAGAGATACGCCGCCGATGAGTATTCGAAGGAGTTCTTCTGGGCCGGCGCGAAAAGGGCCCTCATACCGCACGCCCGGCTGCTTGCCGTTCACACCACGCGTGCCGCGGCGCATCCGGGTGTTCTTCGGGTTCTGACCTTCCGCGATGTCGGGGGCTCGAACAGACTGGGGATCGTCAGGAACCATCAGCCGGTGCTAGTCGATGAGTTCATCCGCCACGCGGGAGACGCCGTCGCCCTGGTGGTGGCCCGCAGCCGAGAAGCTCTCCACGAGGCCCTCGACCTCATCACCTTCGACCACGAGCCTCTGCCGGGTGTCTTCGATCCCGAAGAGGCCCTGAAGGACGGCGCGCCCAGGGTCCACGAGGACAACGAGGAAGGCAACCTGGTGAGGGCTGTCCGCGTAAGGCGGGGAGACCCCGACGTGACCTTTCGCGGCTGCGACGTTGTGGTCGAGGGTATGCTCGAGACGCCGCGTCAGGAGCACACGTACCTGGAGACGGAAGCCGGGTGGGCCTATGTCGATGGAGACGGGGTGCTCGTCGTTGTGACATCGACGCAGACCCCCTACCGGGACAGGAAGGAGATGGCCGCCGCCCTGGGGCTCGGTGTGGACAGGGTGCGTGTCGTCGCTCCTTGTCTCGGCGGCGCGTTCGGAGGAAAGGACGGCATCACCGTGCAGTGTCTCGTCGGTCTTGCCGCTCTCAGCGCGGGCGGCGTTCCCGTCAAGATGTGGTGGAACAGGCGGGAGAGCTTCCTCGCCAGCGTAAAGAGGCTTCCCGCAAGAATGTACTACCGGCTCGGGGCGAAAGCGGATGGGACCTTTCAGGCGCTCTCCTGCCGGCTCTACTTCGATGCGGGTCCTTACGCGGGACTTGCGGGCGAGGTCATGGCGATGGGCGTGGAGCACGCCGGGTCGGCGTACCGGATACCCAATGTTGATATCGAAGGGTATTGCGTCTATACGAACAGCGCCCTTGGTGGTCCTTTCCGCGGTTTCGGTGTGCCGCAGGCGACGGCGGGCATGGAGCAGGTTGTCGACATGGTGGCCGGGAAGCTTGGCATGGACCCGCTCGAGGTTCGCCGCGTCAACGCTCTTGGTACCGGGGACAGGAACTGCGTGGGCGTTGAGCTCAGGTACTCGGCGGGGTTCTCGGAATGCGTCGACAAACTCGTGGAGCATCCGCTGTGGAAAGAGCGCGAAGCCTGGAAGGCATCGGCGCCGCCATGGAAGAAGCGCGGCTGCGGCGTTGGCTGCATGGCCCACGCGATCGGCTACCCGGCTCTCATCCCCGACGAGGCGAACGCGAGAGTGGAGCTGACAGAGAACGGTACGATCCGGGTCTATTCAGGCGTCTCCGATATGGGGCAGGGGAATGCCTGCGCCTATCTCAGGATAGCGGGGGAGATCCTGAACCAGGACCCCGCGACGATGGAGGTTGTCCAGCCCGACACGGACCACGACCTTCCCTCGGGCACCTCGTCGGCGAGCCGCACGACGTACACCTTCGGCAATGCCGTCATACAGGCGGCGGGAAGCCTCAAAGAGATCATCCTTCGGGCCGGTGCCCAATGTCTTGAGATCGAGGACATGGACTCTCTCGAACTGGTGCCCGATGCCGTCAGGATCAAAGGTTCGGGCCGAAAGGCAGCCCTTCGCGACGTAGCGGCCCTCATCGATGCCGGCGACCGGTCCTGCAAGGGATACTTCCGGACCCCCTACGACGAGAGCACGCTGGAGATAATGTACCTGGGCACGCACGTTCTGTTTTCGTACGGTGCCCACCTCGCGCGCATCGAGGTCGATACCCTGACGGGAAGGATAGATGTTGTCGACTACGTGGCCGTCACCGACGCGGGCAGGGTGCTGAACCGCGCCCAGTACGATCAGCAGGTGCAGGGTTCCATCGCGCAGGGCATCGGGTATGCCCTCATGGAAGACTACATCGTGAAGGACGGCCGGCACGAGACGGAAGACCTTGCGACCTACATCGTCCCCACCTCCCTCGACGTTCCCGACATGGTCTCCATCGCCGTCGAGACCGATGAGACCACGGGTCCCTTCGGTATGAAGGGGATCGGCGAGGTGGTCATCAGCGGTTGTGTGCCCGCCATCGCCAATGCCTTTCACGATGCCTGCGGCGTGAGGATAACACGGGTTCCCCTCACACCGCAGCGCGTGCTGTCGGCCCTTGCCGGACAAGGAGGGGAGGAGTGAAACGGAAGATATCGTTCATTCTCAACGGCTCGCCCGTTGTCGTAGAGACGGATGCCGCCAGAAGGGCCGTCGATGTGCTTCGCGAGGACCTCGGTCTGACCGGCGTCAAGGAGGGCTGTGGCTCGGGTGAATGCGGCGCCTGCTCCATCCTCGTTGACGATGTGGTGAAGCTTTCCTGCATCATGACGGCGGCGCAGCTGGAAGGGAGGAAAGTGGTCACCATCGAGGGCGTCGGCCGGGATGGAGAACTCCACCCCGTGCAGCGCTCATTTGTGGAATGCGGGGCCATACAATGCGGTTTCTGCACACCCGGCATGGTGATAGCGGCGGTTGGTTTCCTGAAGGAGAACCCGGACCCGACGCGGGAGGAGATCCGTGCGGGGTTGAGCGGCAACATCTGCCGGTGCACGGGGTACGAGAAGATCATCGACGCCGTCGAAGACGCGGCGGCGAAGCTCCGCGGAGGAGGTTCCGGTGGCTGACGTCCATGTGCCGTCATCGCTCGACGAGGTCTTTCGGCTGCTCGACGAGGAACCTTCGGCGAGGCTCTTCGCCGGCGGCACCGATATCATGGTGAGATCTTTCCCGGACATGCGGGAAAGGGGGTCCTTCCTGTGTCTCGAAAGGGTGGACGAGCTAAGGGGCATCCATGGATCCGCCACAGAGGTGCGCATAGGCGCCGCGGCGACACTGAGCGAACTTATCGCGAGCCCTGTCATCGCGGACCTTTTTCCCCTTCTCCGGGAGGCTCTGCGGCACGTAGGGGCGCCGGCGGTGCGCAACATGGGGACCCTGGGAGGGAACATCTGCACGGCGTCACCGGCGGGCGACAGCCTGCCGCCGCTGTATATCCTGGGTGCCGAGGTGGAATTGCGTTCCCTCGAGGGGCGGCGGCGGATGCCGATCGGTGCGTTCATCACCGGGCCCGGGCGGACGCAGCTTGAAGAGGGCGAGGTCCTCTGCGCCGTCGTGATCGGAAAGGAGCAGGGCTTCAATTTCCACCATTTCGAGAAGGTGGGACAGAGAAAGGCCATGGCGATCAGCGTGGCCTCCCTGGCCTTCGGCGCCGAAACCCGCCGTGACGGGACCATCGTGAAGGCCCGCTGTGCCTTCGGCAGCGTGGCCCCCACGGTCTTCACATCCCGGCTCCTGAACGACACCTTTGCAGGAAATACCCTGAACACGGCCGTGCTGGACAGGGCCGCCGCGATCGTCCGCGAAGGGGTGAGTCCCATCAGCGATATCCGCGCGTCGATGGAATATCGAAGACAGGTGGCCGGCAACCTTGTGATGCGCCTTGAAGGCGCCGGGAAAGACAGGTGACGGGACCTCCCAAACCCACCCTGTTCACCGGGGATTTCATCCTCCTCGGCGTGGTTCTCGCCTTCGTGTCGGCCATGATGGCGCTTTTCTTTCAGTTCCAATCCTACCTGATGTCCCTCGGGATCGATCCGAGGTGGCATGGGTTTCTTCTCGGCTCCGACGCGATCACGGGCGTTGTCCTGCAGCCCCTGATGAGCCCGTACCTGAACGCGAAAAACGCGAAGAAGGTCCTCGTGGCGGGTATCTGCGTCATGGCAGCCGCGCTTGCCTCTTACAGTCAAGCAGTGACCGCCGGTGCCATAACCCTCGTGCGGATCGTGCACGGAGGAGGCTTCGTCGCGTCGGTGGCGGCCATGATGGCGCTTTTCGCCGGGTACATACCGCGGTCGAGGAGCGGCGAGGCGATAGGGATCATTTCCATCATGAGGCTCCTTCCGTACGCGATTGTCCCCCCCGTCGTCGTGTATCTCTCTCACGGCGCCGGCGATTTCACATCCGTTCTAACGGCGGCTGCCGTGGTGACGGCTCTCGTCCTCATTCCCGTCGCCTTTGTACGCCCGGCGCCGGGGGGCGAAGAGGCATCGGAAAAGAGCGTGGGCCTGTCCGGCCTTCTCGAGAACATAAGGTCTGTGCCGGTGGTGATGCTTCTCGTTGTGAACGTTCTTTTTTACAGTTCCTACACGATACTCTTCTTCTTCCTGAGGGATTTCGGAGCCCTAAGAGGGATAGGCAATCCCGGTTTTTTCTTCACCGTGGCCATGTTCGTGATGATCGTGATCAGGCTCGGGGGAAGCCGCTACTTCGACAGACTGAACAAGGCGCGGACCGGCGCGTTCTGCATGGCCCTCCTGGCGGTCTTTCACGTCCTTGTCTATTTTGTTCGCCTCGAAGCGTGGTTCCTGGGTTTTTCCGTTATCTTCGGGGTCCTCTGGGGAGTGGGAATACCACTCATAATGGCCTTTGTTTTCGACATATCGGAGCCGCGGTTCAGAGGCCTCAACATGAACCTTGTCCTGGTCGTGATGCAGGTGGCTTTTTTTGTGGGCCCTTTCGTTGGAGGGATCGTCCTCGCGGACTGGGGGTACGGCCCTCTCTTTACCCTCTGCGGTATCCTCAACATGGCCGGGGCCATCCTGCTCTTCGGGGTGAGAGGCAAAAGCGTCTCAGGTTTCAGGTCTCAGGTTTCAGGTTCAAAGACCTGAAGAAGGGATGAGAAGGTCGCAGGTCACAGGTCGCAGGTCACAGGTCTCAGGTTTCAGGTCTCAGGTCTCAGGTTCAAAGACCTGAAAAACTGGTGCAAGGGTTTCGATCTACTCGGACAGCTTGAAGGTCTCCTGGCACCCCATTCTTCCCCCCGTCATTCCGCACCCCTCCTTCCCCTGTCATTCCGCACCCCTCCTTCCTCCGTCATTCCGGCGAAGGCCGGAATCCAGGAAAAACTTTCGGACGGTGATAAGTGCACATAAAGAGGATACCCTTAGGACACGATACAAAGGCGCCGTGGAACTCTTCTCTGTCAGGTGCTCGTTACCTGCCGGTCTTTCCTGGATTCCGGCCTTGGCCGGAATGACGGCGGGCGAGAACAGAATGACGGCGGGCGAGAACGGAATGGAGGGGGAAGTGGTGTGCCGAAAGGATGGCCCCTGCAATGTCCGGGAAGATCGGAACCTTTGCACCAGGATGTTTGGGGCAGGACGCGGCTCCTCCTCGTTGAATTTTCCCTGGTTTCTTAAGCTTGAGCGTTGAACGTGTTTTGGAAAAAAGAAAGCGTAAGATGTGACACCTTACGCCTTGCTCTTTACGTGTTGCGATATCTATCAGCTTTCCAGGATAAAGATGACCTCGAGGGTGACGCGGAATTCTATTATCTTTCCATCTTCGACCCTTGCGCGCTGTTCCTTCACACGCAGGCCGGTAATGCCCCGTAACGTTTTGGAAGCTCGTCTGAACCCGATAACCACGGCATCTTCAAAACTCTTGGGAGATCCCGCGATGACCTCCGTAACGCGTGCGACCCTGCCCTCAGACCTCATAAAAGCCTCCTTGTGCCTTTTTTAATCAAGGTTATCAGGGTGAGTATACACTGTCAACTATTTTTCCGGCCATCCTCCGGCTCCCGGGAGCAGGCATCACCTTTTGTATAATCCCACCGTCCGGGCCTCGGCGAGTATGTGGCCCTTCATGGCCTTTTCGAGGTCCTGCTTTGTCGAGTTCCTGCCGATGCTCAGCACCGTGTCCAGAGCGTACAGCTTGAAGAAGTACCGGTGTGTCCCGGATGGAGGACATGGTCCCCCATAGCTTGTCCTCCTGAAGTCGTTCCTTCCCTCAAGCGCCCCTGTCGGCACGGAATGCTCCTTGACCTCCCGTGTCCCGGGATCGATGTTCCACAGGACCCAATGGACCCATGTCCCGGCAGGTGCGTCGGGGTCGTCGACGACGAGCGCCAGTGATCGGGTCCCCGGGGGGATGTTCCGGAAGAGGATAGGGGGATTGATATCCTTCCCGTCGCAGGTGTACTGTTTCGGGATCATGCCGTTGTCCTTGAAGGCCGGGCTTTCGATGGTCATCGCGTCCATTTTCGTCACCTCCTTTCCCGCTGCCGCCGAAAAGGCGAGCAGGATCGCCGCCAGCGCCACGAAGGGGATCAGGTGTCGCATTCCATCCACCTCCTTCCTCATCTCTCGAAACGTATACATACAGTATAGCAGAATACCGCCCGCCCATCGGGCTTCACTTTCCCCGCCGCTTCGGTTATAGTTAGTTTCTTGAAGGCCGCGAACGATCATAAGGGAGACGTGAAGACAAGGATGGAGCACAACGAAAAGATAGCAAAAGAACTCGGCATTTCGGAAGGAAGGGTGCGGGCGACCGCCGCTCTTCTTGCGGACGGCGCCACGGTTCCCTTCATTGCCAGGTACCGGAAAGAGGCCACGGGGTCCCTCGACGAGGTGGCTATAGGCGCCATACGGGACCGGCTGGAACAGTTGGAGGAATTGGATAAACGCAGGGCGGCGATCCTTCGGTCCCTGGAAGAGAGGGAACTGCTCACGGAGGACCTGAAGGAGGAGATCGAGGCGGCCGAGACGCTCGCCGTGCTCGAAGACCTGTACCTGCCCTTTCGCCCTAAACGCAGGACCCGGGCCACCATCGCGAGAGAGAAAGGACTGGAGCCCCTGGCGCGCATGCTCTTCACCGGCGAGGGTACCCGGGAGGCGGGGTTCGACGCCGCCGGACAGGCGGCCGCCTTTGTCGACGCCGACAAAGGCGTGGGGTCCGTCGAGGAGGCGCTTGCCGGCGCCCGTGACATCATTGCCGAGTGGATAAGCGAGGATGCCGCCGGGCGGGCCGCGGTGAGGGACCTCTTCCTGGCAAAGGCCCATCTCGCGTCGAGGGTCATAGCGGGAAAGCAAGAGGATGGTGCCCGGTACAGGGATTACTACGAATGGGAGGAACCCGTCAGGAGCGCGCCGTCGCACCGGGTGCTCGCGATGAGGCGGGGAGAGAGGGAAGGCTTCCTGATGCTGTCCGTCACGGGCTGTGAAGAGGAGGCCTTGAGGCTTCTGAAGCATCGCTTCATCAACGCGGCGACGCCGGCACCCGATGAGGTCGCGGCAGCCGTAGAAGACGGGGCGGCAAGACTCCTCTTTCCGTCCATGGAGACGGAGGCGCGCGTGGCCATGAAGGAACGGGCCGACGCGGAGGCGATCAGGGTATTCTCGGAGAACCTGCGCCAGCTCCTGCTTGCCGCGCCGCTGGGGCAGAAGAGCGTTCTCGCCATCGACCCGGGGTTCAGGACAGGATGCAAGGTGGTCTGTCTCGACAGGCAGGGCAAGCTCCTCCACCGGGACACGATCTATCCCCACACATCGCAGAGGCAGGCGGACGAGGCTGGGCGCACGGTGGTCGATCTTTGCGCGCGCTTTGAGGTCGAGGCCATAGCCGTCGGAAACGGCACGGCGGGCAGGGAAACGGAGTCTTTCCTGGGGGCCCTTGAGTTGCCGCACCGGATACAGATCATCAGCGTCAACGAGAGCGGGGCGTCCATCTACTCGGCATCCGAGGCTGCCCGGGAGGAATTCCCCGAGGAGGACGTAACGGTCAGGGGGGCCGTGTCCATAGGGAGACGCCTCATGGATCCCCTCGCCGAACTCGTCAAGATCGACCCAAAGTCCATCGGTGTCGGCCAGTATCAGCATGACGTGGACCAGCCGGCCCTCAAAAGGGCCCTCGATGACGTGGTGATGAGCTGTGTGAATGCCGTCGGGGTGGAGGTCAACACGGCAAGCGCGCAGCTTCTCGGGTACGTGTCCGGTCTGGGTCCCGCCCTCGCGAAGGCCATCGTGTCGTACCGGGACGAGAACGGTCCCTTTCACACCAGAAAAGACCTGAAGAAGGTGCCGAGACTGGGGCCGAAGGCCTTTGAACAGTCGGCGGGATTCCTGCGGATACGGGGCGCGTCGAACCCGCTCGACGGGAGCGCCGTCCATCCCGAGAGCTACCCCGTCGTCGAGGCCATGGCGCGCGATGCCGGATGCTCCGTCGCGGACCTCATGAGCGATGAGGGCCTCCGGAAGAGCATCGACCTTCACCGGTACGTTGCGGAAAAAACCGGCCTGCCGACACTCACGGATATCATGGCGGAGCTTGCGCGGCCGGGCAGGGACCCGAGGGAGGAGT
This sequence comes from Syntrophorhabdus sp., assembly GCA_012719415.1. Taxonomy (NCBI): domain Bacteria; kingdom Pseudomonadati; phylum Thermodesulfobacteriota; class Syntrophorhabdia; order Syntrophorhabdales; family Syntrophorhabdaceae; genus Syntrophorhabdus; species Syntrophorhabdus sp. Next base: position 3,676 of record JAAYAK010000243.1, on the reverse strand, counting down.
TCCACGCCTTCGCCTTCGCCGAGGGCATAGAGAAGATGGAGGACGTAAGGCCGGGGATGAGGCTTCCCGGCATAGTCACCAACGTGACGGCCTTCGGTGCCTTTGTGGACATAGGCGTTCATCAGGACGGTCTTGTCCACGTGAGCCAGCTTGCGAACCGGTTCGTGAAGAACCCCTCCGACGTGGTGAAGGTACACCAACAGGTGATGGTGAAGGTCCTCTCCGTTGACCTCGGGCGCAGGCGGATATCGCTGACCATGAAGGAATAGCAATACAATGTACAATATTGTTGACAGAACGTGACGCGTGGCGTAATCTTGTCACAGAAATCGACAGGAGGACATTATGTTATTGATCAACAAGAGTGGCCGCATCTACGATGTTCCCGAAAAGATAGCAGAGCAGTACGTTGCCAGAGACCTCAGTTCGTCGAGAGAGGCCGTGGGCGACATGCTGAGCACGCTCAGGAAGCCTGCCGCGGCATCCCCGGAGTCCCAGCTGGAAGGATGCTGCAACATTTACTCCAACTACTGCCCCAACAGGTAGGGGACAGTCTTGAATCGCCGTGATGGTCCCTTCAGGGACACCGCGGCGGCACCGGCCCGGCGCCGGTCATGGCATGTGTCATCAGGGGTGTTAGCATGATGATGGTGCTGTGTCGCGCGCATGGGCCGACAGGTGTTCTGCCATGACCCAAAATCACTCCCTTTTCAAGAACCTGAGCAGCGTTACCTTCCAGCTCACCACGTCGTGCAATCTTTCCTGTGACTATTGTTTTCAGGATGCCTGCAACGTTTCCTCTTCTGAGGGCGATGCGGGCAGGGTGGCGGATCCCCGCGAGACCGCCGCGACCCTGATGGGACTTATGGAGAAGAGCGAGACGGAGCTGGCCATGGTGTTCTCCGGCGGTGAACCGATGCTCGTCCCCGTCGACTGGTACCGTGCCTTCTTCGACATCATGGACAGGTATGTTGAGAGGTCGGGCAAAAAGCTGGAGTACTCCGTTCAGACCAATATCTCCATCCTGAGACCCGAGATCATCGATCTCTTCAAGGCCCACGGTGTCCACTTCTCCGTCCATTACGACGGTGAGCTCGACGATCCGAAACTGCTCTCGAAAAGGCGCCGCGACAACATCGTGACTTTGTCCGAGGAAGGCCTCGCGGTGACCGTTCTTGTCGTGGGGACGGTGGAATCCCTGAAGGCGCTGCCTTCGAGCATCGGGTTCTTCAACAGGCACGGTATCCGCTTCTATCGCATCAATTACGTCTCCAGCGAGGGAAGAGGGTACCAGGTCTCCCGGATACCGCCGGCGCAGAGGGCCGAGGCCGAGTTCCAGGCCGCCTTTCTGGCTTCCCAGCTTGACTTCGGCACGCGGGACAACGTTGTCCTCAACAAGTTTCTCTTCTACCACAACAACGTCATCTGCGGGAGCGACTACAGGACCACTCCCCGCCCCCAAAAGTGCAGGGCCGGGGTGATGTCCGCGTACGTGGCGGCCGACGGCTTCATCTATCCCTGCAGTTTCTTTCCCGGGATAACGGGACCGATGGCGACGGCGAAGGACCTCTCGCCCCTCGAAGGGACGGGGCGTGCCGTTGCCCTCTGCGAGGCGGCGAATCCGTATTATGACAGAAAGTGCCCGGAATGTGAGGCACTGCCCATCTGCGGCGAGTATTGTGCCCTCTCGCCGGTGACGGACACGAACTTCATGGAGTCCTTCTGCAGCGCGCAGGTCACGCTGCGGCGCATGATGGATGAGAACCGGGAGTTGACGGAGCTCATCGCCAAAAGGTTCATCGAGCACCAGACGGCTTACCCCCTGGATGTCCCCAGGTCCTGCGGCACGCGAACGACGTAAAGAGCGTCGAACGAGCGTATGACGCCGCCTTCCGAGAGACTGTTCAACAGGAATTTCACTGTCATGATCGGCGGTCAATGCGTCGCGCTCCTTGGGAGCGCGCTCTATTCCGTCGTGCTCATCCTCTACCTCAAGCAGATGACAGGGTCCGCGACGGTCCTCGGGATCGTTGAGCTTCTCGCTTTCCTGCCCTGGGTCGTTATGGGGCCCCTTGCCGGGACCTTTGTCGACAGGGCGAACAGAAGATCGGTCATCCTCTGGAGCTATTTCGTTCGTTCAGCGCTCATGCTGGCCCTCTTCTTCGTCACTGTCAACGGGGCGGCGGGCCTGACCACCCTCGGCCCTTTCCCCGTGGCCGTCTACGCGGTCTTTGTCGTGACGGCCTGCATGGGCATCATCGATTCCGTCTTCAACGCCGCGCTGAACTCGATAATCCCCGTGGTCCTCCCGAAGGAAAAGGTCCAGAAGGGCAACTCGCTCTTCCAGGGCGCGGGCGGGGTGCTGGCCATGGCAGGCAACGCGCTGGGCGGGATATTCTTTACCGTGCTGGGCGGGGCGCTGGCCTTTCTGGTGAACGGCGTCTCCTACCTTTGCGCCGCCCTGTGGACGGGGTTCATGTCGCTCACGGACGCACGACCAGGGAAGAAGACATCTTTTTCCTGCGCGGAGTTCGCGGCCGAGACAAAGGAAGGCTTCCGTTTTATCTGGGGGAACAGGGGCCTGAGGGACCAGACCATAGTCTATACCCTGTCGAACCTGTTCTTCCCCATGGTGATGCTCGCTTTGCCCTTCCTCGTGGAGGACGTGATGAGGCTGAAGGGTTCGTATTACGGATACCTCATGAGCATGCTTACCTTGAGCTCGATCATCGCCTATTTCGTCTTCGGCGCGCTGAAGACAAGCAACCGGCAGAACTACGCGGTCATATGCGTGCTCTTCTTCATCGAGGCCGCCATATTTCTCTTCATCTCTTTCGCCAGGAATACCGTGATCGTCTTCGCGCTTTTCTCGATCCTCTCCGGCTGCATGGCCATCTCGCGGCTCATCAACACCTCGCTCAAGCAGAAGGTGATACCCGACAAGCTAAGGGGCAGGGTCTTCGGGACGCTCGATTCCATCAACGGGGCCCTTGCCCCCCTTTCCTTCGCCGTCGGCGGGGTTGTCATCGACCTTCTGAACAAGAACCTGTTCATACTCTTCTTCGTCATCTTCGCGGTGTACACGGTCCTGGCCGTTGTTTTCGTGCTCAGCCGGTCGATCAGGCATTTCTACCTCGATTCAGATGCCGGTGTCGACCACTGAGATGATCGATGCGTAGGCTTCGCCGAAGTAGACGAGGTGTCTTGTCTTGAGGCTGTCGAGGGCCGCGCGGACGGACGCCTCGTCCGTCTCCGGGTGCCGTTCCCTGATGGCTGACAGAAGGGTGTGAAGGTCGAGGATGCGCTCGTTCACCTCCCGAAGGACCGCCGAAGCAATGTTTCCCAGGACGAGCTCCAGGACGGGTTCCCCGTCGAAGAACTCCTTGTAGATGGTCCTTCCCTTCTCGTGGCGGATGGTGTACGTGTACGCGTGGTTGTAGTAGAAATCGTTTATCTTCGCGAAGGCATCCCAGAGCGTGTTTTGCGGCGCGGAGAAGTCGAAGAGGGAGAAACGGTCGATTCCCTCTGTCATGCCTTTCGGAAGGAGACCGAAGATCTCGTTCTCGTTGAATCGTGCCAGTTCATCGGCGGGGATCGTGTCGTGGAAACGGGAATGCCCGGCCAGCCGTAAGGGGATGATGGTGTGGCGGAAGAATTCCCTGTCGTAATAGAACCT
>JAAYAK010000242.1 GCA_012719415.1 Syntrophorhabdus sp. | reverse complement strand
GATGAGTGGAACCCTGGGGACATCCTTCACATCTTTTCTCTGCCGGGTCTGACGAGCAACGATGATTGTCGATGTACTGGGAAGACGTTACCCCTCCCTCCCGAGAGTGTCAATAACGGCCGCGCCTCTTTTCGGGTCTTCGGATTCAATGCCTACAGGATGCTGCTTTGGTCTGGCATCGTTGCCGAATGTGAAGATGTGAAGGGATGTCCCCAAAGTCCGTTCACCCTCCTCATGGGACCATTTCAAAAAATCACCCTGGCATTATCGTGGAAAAGGAGATAATACGTACCGCCGGCAAGAGGCAGACTCTTTTTTCCCTTTCCCCTCTCGAGCTGTTTCAGTCTGGCATCGTAGAGTCTCCAGGAGCCGTCGGGCCGGTCAGGGGAAATGGTCAGCGTCTTCGCCTTGTTTAGCCGGTCGATGACACGCCACTCACTGTTTCCATCAGGACCGAGCACGATCGTCGTTTCGCCCCGGGCGAGTTTCTGAACAGTCTCGCGGGGCCGGTAAAGGTAGCTGCCCAGGCGCAGCCATTCGTCGCCGGCCCGGTTCTCGATAACAAGATCGTTGAGGTCCCTGCCTTTCAATTGAGGAATAACGAGCACCATGCCGGCCCGGGAATCGCTCAAAGTGGGGTCGACGACCTGCGAACCGCTCGAAAGGAGCAGACCCCTGTAGTTCGCAAGGTCGGCGACGGGGGCTTCCCATTCGTCGGAAGTGGGGTTGTCATTTGATATGAGCCAGTGCCGCGCCAAACGCTTCTTCCACGAGGCCGGCAGGGCCGCCGCAGACGGGACCTTCTGGCCAATGACCTCGCTGTCCCGGTAATGGCCGTATCCGGCAACAGAGTGGTTGATCAGGTACTGCCGTCCGTCCGCGGTCCTGAAGGCAAAGGCCTGCAAGGGATCGGCCTTCGAAGCGAAATAACCGTCAGAGCGCATCGTGAGTCCCTTCTGCCAGGCGCCCCATCTCTTCTTTTCGGGATCGTAGCGGTAGATGCTCAGGCTTTGACCACGACCTCTGCTGACGCGCAGCAAGGAATCGCTGCGCCCGTAGCAGCCGGCGAAAGACCGGAGCTCCGCAGGGGAGACCGTCTTTTCCGGCAGGGCTTTTCCTTTCAGGGGGGAAGGAACCGACGCGATGCGTCCCTTCTCGACGAGGGCGTTAAGGAGAAGTCGCTCCATCAGCACGATGGTGTCATCGGAGCCGAAATTCCCCGATGCACCGACGACGAAGGCCGCCAGCCTCTCGTCCGGAACGACGGTGAAGAGCGCCTTCATGTACGGGATGGCCCCGCCCTTCTGCCAGGCCGTCACGCCGACGGCCCCCAATCCCGGCTGGCGCACCGTGTCCCATCCGAGCCCATAGCTGACCATATTGGATCTGACAGGGTTGAAGCTCCCCAGGGTCTGGTCTTTGGCCATTTCTGCGACTGCCTTTTCCGACAGGATGCGGGTGTCACCAAGCCTGCCCTTTCCGATGAGCATCATGGCGAATCTGGCCATGTCGGAGGGCGTTGAGTACAGGCCGCCCGAGGCAAGAACGTTGACGAACATGAAGGGCAGTTCCCTGCCTTTCCCGTCGTAGCGTTTTGCGGTGCTCCCTTCGGGGGGATAGTCGAGCATATACCTCGAGTTCTTCATACCGAGAGGCTTTAAGATCTCATCTTCAACGAACCGGGGATAACTCTTTCCCGTCACAGACGCGATGAGCTGCTCCACAACGGTGAAACCGTCGTTGCAGTAGACGCTGAGATATCCCGGCGGGTGCTTGAGCCGCAAGGTGGCAAGGGTCTCGAGGACCTGTGCCGAATAGTCCTTGAAAGGCGTCGTTGTAAAGCCATTCCGATAATCGGTTCCCGGAAATCCCGACGAATGATTGAGCAGCATCCGAACCGTGATCTGCCGGTATTCGGGAGAAAGCATCCGGAAAGACTTGAGATGCTTCACGACGGGCTCATCAAGGGAGATCAGCCCCCGGTCCACGAGTTTCATGACGGCAACGGTGGCGAACATCTTGCTCGTCGACCCGATGGCGTACAGCGTCTCTTTCTTCGGCACCGTCTTCGATTCCCTGTCGGCAAGACCAAAGGCCTCTGTCCACACGAGCCGGTCGCCGTCAACGAGAGCCATCGCTAACGATGAGGCACCCGTCTTCTTGAGCACCTCATTGACGGCGGCCTCGGCATCGGCTATGGTAGCCTTGTAGACCACCTTTGCGGCGGGGGTGATCCTGATGTTTGCGGGGTCGTGGCACAGGAAATAGTACGTGCCGGCGGCAAGTTCCATGCTCTTCCCGCCCGCCCCTTTGTGGATGAGCGCAAAGCTCCCGTCGTACATCTTCCACTGTCCGTCCTTTCCATTCGGTACGATGTTCACCCTCGCCGGGTTGTCGCCCACATCGTACCGGCGCCATTCCGACATCTGTCCGGCGGGAGGGGCGATGGGGTTATCACCGGGCTTAAGAACACCGATTCCCTGTGCGGGACGGAAGAGATAGCTTCCGAAGCGCACCCATTCCTCGCCGGACCGTGTCTCGATTACGACGTCGTTGAGCCCCGTCCCGTTGGACTGTGGGATAAGAAGGGTCATGACGGCCCTGGCGTCGCTTGTGGAGGCATCGACGATCTGCAGGTCCGCCCAATCGGCGAAGATCATTCCATCGATAGACCGCAGTCTGAAGACCGGTGTCTTCCATTTATCGATAAAGTCCGGATGCTCGTTCACGAGAAGCCACGTGGTCCCCAGCCGTTTTTCATTCCATGCGGCCTGTGGCTTCGAGGTGGGGCCGACCTTCTGGGCATAGGTGAAGGAATCGGTGTAGTGTCCGTATCCCTTCGCCATCCTGACAACCATGTATGACCGCCCTTCGGCCTTGACAAACGATACGGCCGGCGAGGCGGCGGCGTCCGTCGACCAGTATCCATCCTCGCGAAGACCGACGCCGACGAGCCAATCCTTCCAGCTGCCTTTCGCGGCATCATACGTGACGATGTCGAGCGATCCGCCGGGACCGGCCTTCACCTTCAGGAGAGTGCTGTTGTTCGCATAATAACCGCCGGATGAATCGGCCTCATCACCGGATGACTTCTTCGCGGGGGCCGGCTTCGTTGCGACAGGCCCCGGCATAGATGCTATCCTGCCCGTTTCGGCGAGGGCCTTCAGGAGAATCCTCTCGGCAACGATCGTCGCGCTGCCGGAGCCGAATCGACCCGATGCGCCGAGGACGACGACAGCCAGCCTCTCCTTCGGTGCGACGGACATAACAGAGCCGTAGAAGGGGACGTCTCCTCCCTTCTGCCAGCCCGTTACCCCGACGGCGCGAAGGCCCGGCTGGCGCACCGTGTCCCACCCCAGACCAAAGCTCATCCCGTCCTGCCTGACCGGGTTAAAGGTGGAAAGCGTCTGGTCCTTGCCCATCTCGGTCACGGCGGCCTCGGAGAGGATGCGCGTATTCGCCGTTATCCCCCCGCCGGCGAGCATCATTGCAAGCTTCGCCACGTCCGTCGGCGTCGAATAGAGGCCTCCGGAGGCCCCCGTGTTGAGGAACAGCTGGGGCAGTGCGCCGTCCCTATCGTATCTCACGGCGAAGGACCCTTCGGGGAAATAGCCGAGGGGGTAGCGGCTGTGCGTCATCCCCAGCGGGGCAAAGATCTCGTCATGGACGAATTGCGCGTACTTCTTGCCCGTCACGGCCTCTACGAGCTGTTCCACCATGGTGAAGCAATCATTGCAGTAGATGTTCATGCAGCCGGGGTCGTGCTTGAGCCGTCCGGCGGCGAGGGTCTCGCGGATCTGGGCGGAATAGTCGAAGGTCAGGGGAGACGTGGTCTCGGCGTTGCGCTCATCCGTTCCGGGAAACCCCGCTGAATGGTTGAGGAGCATCCTGACCGTGATCTTGCGGTATCCCGGGGAGAGCATCGTAAATGATCTTATGTAGTCCGCAACAGGCGCGTCGAGGGAGACCTTCTTCTGGTCCACAAGCCTCATGACGGCTATCGTCGCCACCATCTTGCTCGTCGACCCGATGCAATACATTGTTTCCTTCGCTGGCAGCGTCCCCGACGCCCGGTCGGCATAGCCAAAGGTCTCGGTCCAGACAAGCCTGTCGCCATCGGTAAAGGCTACGGAGACCGAAGACGCGCCGGTCTGCTCCATGACTTCTTTGACCGCCGTTCGTCCTTCGGCGATCGTGGCCGTGTAAGGAAAGTCTGCGCAGCGCACCGGCACAGGAGCGAGCACGATCAGCGCAAGGCACGCAAGAAACAGGAAATGGAAACAACCAACCGTCGACAGGTTTTTGGCGCTCCTCATACACTCGTCCCCCTATCTTTGTGAACCTTCAGGATTTGTCAGGTATTAAGGAGTATAAAATATGCATACAGGCTCGTCAATCTGAAAAGGGTCGTCCCGGAAGGTACGAAAGCCCCAGTGGTATTTTGGGGCCCTTCACATCTTCACATTCTCTCTTCTACCAGGTCTGAAAGAGCAATGATGGTTGTTGGTGGTATCAGGCAGATGTTATCCCTCTCCCCCGAGAATATCAAGAACGGCCGCGCCTCTTTTCGGAACTCCGGGCTCAATGTCTGCACGATGCTCCTTTGATCTTGCACGGAAGGCGAATGTGAAAATGTGTAGGGCGTTCCCGAAGCCGCCAATTACTTCCGGGAAGAGATAAAAGTCCAAAACTTCTCAAGATGTTTCCCCGTAGCTCTGGGGACGCACGTCTTGCATGCAAGGGGAAAATGATTATATTGCACCCAATCAAAGGGAGGAACAATGAAGATTCTATCCTCTATCGTGATCGCGGTTATTCTCTTTATCCCCTATGGTTGTCAGAATCCCGGTGTGGGAGAACTGCAGAAGGAGGCCATCGTGAAGGACGCGGCAGGTGAAAGATACCAGGGCGAGAGGTCCGGACAGCGGCAACCCGTCGACTGGAGGAATTTCAAGAAACCCGGTGATGAGGTCCTGAAGAAACAGCTTACTCCCCTTCAATATGAGGTGACGCAGAGAGAGGGGACGGAACCGGCCTTCCGGAACGAATACAACGCCAACAAGGCGGAGGGCATATATGTCGACATCGTGTCGGGAGAGCCGCTGTTCAGCTCACTCGACAAGTATGATTCCGGAACCGGCTGGCCCAGCTTTACAAAACCACTGGATCCGGACAATATCGTTACCCGGGAAGACCGGGGGATCCTCGGGACCCGGACCGAGGTGCGGAGCAAGCATGGTGATTCCCATCTCGGCCACGTGTTCACGGATGGGCCGGCACCAACGGGCCTCAGGTACTGTATGAACTCGGCCGCCCTGAGGTTTGTCCCGAAAGACGATCTCAAGGAAGAGGGCTACGGGGAATACAAGAAACTCTTCGAAAAGCAATAAGGTGTGTACCCAAAGTCCGACCGGAGAAGACTGTAACGGAAAGGATGGAGTTCAAGTTCAAACATGAGACGCAATTGATCCAGAAAGAGATAGAGGGAGAGCGGAGAATCCACGCGGCCTAGCCGCCTGCCAGGGCCTTTCGGGCCTCTTCTTTGCTCTCATAAATATGAGGGGCTACGCCTCTCTTTTCGAGTTCATCGCCGAGTTTCATCCTGAGAAAGGCACTGGTCGTATAGCGGGTGACGCTCTCGTAGAATCCTGCCGCATACTTGACCATCTCCACGTATTCATCCAGCAGGTGCGGGGAGACGTTGAAGTTGTCATAGTTGGCGATGGTGTGAACCTTCTTGCCGATCGGCTCCAGTATCCGCCCCACGATCTCCTTCATCTTCTTGATCTCTTCACTGGTCTTCATGTAATAGTTCTCCAGATTGATGAAGAAGATGTTGTCCGCCGCATGGTACGCAAACCGATCCTCCATCGGAATCGTCAGGAGGTCTTCCTTGATTCCCATGGGGGCGAGCCGGAAGATCCTTTCGTCCATGAGTCTTGGTGGCGTGCGCATGATGGGCTCGAAATCCATGACCCTCAGGACCTGGGTTTTGAGGTCAATTCCTGGAGCTATTTCGATCAGTTCGAGGCCTTCCTCGCACAACGAGAAGACACATCTCTCGGTAATATACAACACGGATTGTTTCTTGCCTGCCGCGTGCTTTCCGCTGAAGGTCTTGTGCTCGACCTTCCGGACGAATTTCCTTTCCCTGCCTTCCTGGTTGATCTTCAACGCACCGTCTTCCACCGAGATCCGGGCCCCGGCCGTGAACAACCCGACGAAACAGACCTTCTTGGCATTCTGGCTGATGTCTATGAAACCTCCTGGACCGGTAAAACGCGGACCAAACTTGCTGACGTTCACGTTGCCTTCAGCGTCTGTCTCCGCCATACCGAGAAACGCGATGTCGAGGCCGCCTCCATCGTAGAAGTCAAATTGATAGGGCTCATCGATGAGCGCGTCGCAGTTGACACCGGTCCCAAAATTGAGTCCTCCCATCGGAAGCCCGCCGATCAATCCGGATTCAGCGGTGAGGGTCGCGTATTCCAGTATCCGCTCTTCGTGAGCCACCTGGGAAACCCCTTCGGGCATGCCGATCCCAAGGTTCACGACACTGTTTGGCTTCAGTTCAAAAGCGGCGCGCCTGACAATGATCTTCCGCGGACTCATTTCCATGGGAGGGATGCTCTGCATGGGTACCCTGATCTCACAGCTGAATGCCGGACTATAGGGCTCGCCGAATGTTTGCCAGTGATTCTCGGGTTTGCCCACGACCACGCAGTCGACGAGGATTCCGGGGACCTTCACCAGGCGGGGGTTGAGTGTCCCGCGATCTGCCAGCCGTTCGACCTGCACGATCACGATGCCTCCGCAGTTCCTGACCGCCGTGGCCATGGCGAGGGCGTCAAGGGTCAGCGCTTCTTTCTCCATGGTGATGTTGCCGTCAGAGTCTGCCGTCGTGCCGCGGAGAAAGGCCACGTTTATGGGAAACGCCTTGTAGAGAAGGTAATCCTTTCCATCGACGTTCATCACCGTGACGATATCCTCTCCCCTGGATTTGGTCAACTCATTGAGCTTGCCGCCGTCGACCCTGGGATCGACAAAGGTGCCGAGCCCCACATGCGTCAGGTTCCCCGGCTTGCCCGCGGCGATATCCCTGAAGAGCTGGACCAGGGCTCCCATGGGAACATTGTAGGCAAGGATCTTATTGGCGTTCACCAGGTCTCCCAGTCCGGGGGTGAGCCCCGTGTGCCCACAGATTATCCTTCCCACGAGGCCTTCGATGGCAAGATGATTGAGCCCCTTGGTTTCGCCGTCCCCTTGGCCCGCCGGATAGGTGAGGGTCAAATTCCTCGGCGTACCTGTGTTCAGGAACCTCTCTTTCAGCGCTATCGCAAGCTCTTCCGCGAAGCCGGCCCCCACGAAGCCTGCCGTTACGATGGTGTCACCATCACGGATAAGGTCGATGGCTTCCGCGGCGGATACGATCTTGCCCTTCTTCAAGCGCATGGCCGTCATGGGATCAAGCATCGGATGCTTTACCTGTTTCACGGATCCACCCCCTGCTATTGTTCCTTTCCTTTCATCCTTTTTTTCCGGGGACGCGCGGGATACACGAGAGGCGTTCGCTGATAAGCGAATAACTCGATCCCCGGGTCCCTCTTGTGTCATTCTCCCAAAGCGTTATGGGCATTCTGAAGGTATCAAGTGCGAGGCCCCTGTGCCGCCCGTCGAATATGAGGATCAACACCTGCTAATCAGCTTCTGCCAGGTCGGAACAATCAACAACGATCACGGATGGTGTATTACTGCAATGCTATTCCTCTCTCCTGAAAATGTCAACAAGAAGCGCGCCCTCCGTGTTTTGATGGCAAAGGAGAATGGGACAGAGGCACAAGGCCCCCACGCCCCTTTCGCCTGTAAACCAATTCTACATGTAAAATGAGATTACTAGTTTTTACTTACTATGTGATATCAATCATATACCACTATGTGGAGCGTGATCTATATAATACGATAGGTACCACTCATTACGATAGGAAGGCCAGATGGAAGATTCGTTCAAGACACGTCAGGAACTGATCAACGAGATATCACTGTTAAGACAGAGAGTCGAGGAACTGGAGCGATCGGAGGGCGAACGCAAGAAGATGGAGGAAGTCTTACGCGCCAGCCAGGTTCAGTCATCGGACGCGACGGGCATCGCGCTTTCTCATGCCAGAGTCTTAAGCGGGTCGCTCCGCATTTGTTCTTCCTGCAAGAGAATACGCAACGATGAGGGAGGCTGGGAACAGATGGAAGAATACATAAGAAATCATTCAGGCGTGGACTTTTCCCATACCTATTGCCCGGAATGCGCAGAAAAATTGCGTTCTCAACTCCATCAAAAGGAGTGAATCAATCTCCGGTATTGAAGGGACGCTCGTTCTTAATGCCGGCGGACCTAGTCCATCGACAGATGGGCCGTCATTTCCGACAGATCGATCTCCTTTTCGCCGTCAGGGTCATACTTCAGGACCTTGTTGCCGAAATCCCCGGAATCGATCTTCGCCTCGACCCATTTGTTCCATTTGTCTCTCTGGGAAGACACGATGGAAGCATAGTCTCCCGACCGGTCAAAGCGAGTCAGGGCTTCATCCACTATCCACACGCAATAGTGGCACTTCTTCTTTTTCCCTTCGGAGACAACATAGAAGTACTGAAAATGCTTGCTTCCCGGCCTCAGGCCTTCGCTGATCCCATAGCCTTTGTACGACCATTGCTTATCCATCGCCCGTTCCTCCTTCTGCAGGTGTATTCGACTACAGTCACTCATAATGTAGGGAGGACCAGCGGAAAAGGCAAGTCGACCCGCCCATCAAGGGGACAGAAAGGGAAACCCTGTACATTTTGACATTCCTTCTTCCGCCAGATCCGAACGAACAGTAATGATCACCGATGGCGTGCTCACGGAGGTCACTGACGGGAGATGCAAGGACCTTCCTTATTCTGTTGTATCGATGATGGGGTATACCCATTCGTACCGTTGTTTCCAGTGCGGATGTTCCCGGGATGTTGAGCGATCGTAGTTGTACAGGATCTGATTCCTGTTCTGGAAGCCGTAATTGACGGCGCCCCAGTTTGACTGGCCGATATCCACAACGATGTCCCTGAGGTTCTGCACGGCGAAATGCCTGAAGCCCGTGTTGTACTGCTCGACCCAGGATTTCCCGCAGGACCTGTAATGCTTCAGGTTGTCACGGTAGTTGACCTCCTGCAGATGAAAACGCCCCTTGGTTCTTTCCCCGGATCTGCCTTCGACAGTGATCGCGCCCACAAAGACCTGTGCCTCTGCCTTCAGGTCTTCCCACCTGCCGTCCTCATGGAGGACCCTGCGATTGGTGAACCCCAGGCTGAACATCTCCCGGCCCAGTATGACCCTGCCTGTCCCATCCCTGTATGGCTGGGGCTCATACAATTGCCCCGCGCAAAAAACGCTGTCGCTGTCGCTGTCCTCCCAGGAGATGATCTTCTTGGCCGGACGGTCATGACAGCGATCATCCAATTCATAGCGGTGTGAAGAACGCCAGGCAGCTCCCCGAACAAAGGCAAGGACAGTTCCCTGCAGGGTGCCCCCGTATTGCCGGGCCGTCTGAGCTTCCGCGGGGAATGCCTTCTCCTTGGGCATTTCCACCATCGTTACCCAGGCCCACTCGACGGCATTGCGGTCCGGCATATGGACGAAGGCCTTGAAGATGAAGTGCCAGTACACCTTCGATGTGTTGCCGGCGCGGGCGGGAGCAACGTGTACTGTCCCGGTGGTGGAGACGGCGAAAACCACCAGACAAAGGAAGAGGAACAGCTTTGGGGCAATCCTTTGCGCTCTCACATTCCTCCTTCCACCAGGCCTGACCGGGCCATGATGCTTTTGGTGGTATTAGGCAAATGGTATTCCTCTGCCCCGAAGATGTCAATAAGGAGCCGCGGGGCTTTTCGGGGAAGCCCGCGGCTTTGTTGTTCATTTGGGCCAGTTCTTGCCCGGTCTTGCCCAGTCGTACTCGTCGAATGTCCCCACCCGGTAGTCGTAGGTGGCCTCGAGCGTCAGCAGCTCCTCGTCGCCATTGAGGTCGACATCCTGCCAGTACGTCTGTTTCACTCCCGGACGAAAACCCAGTCCTTCCTCGAGCCGGTCAGGAACATCGTCCTTGTCGGTGTCTTCGGCGCTTTTCCAGCCGTCGGGCCAGAAGGTGTGAAAATTATTGAAGTGGGTGAACTCATGCATGACATCGACAGCGAAGGTGTCGATGTAGGTATAGCTCAAGAATCTCCTCCCCGAGAGCGTTGACGGTATTGACCGTTTGATCGCGGGCAGTTCCACGTAGAATGTGTCAGGGTTCCAGGTGTTCGTCTTCAGGTTGCAGACGTTAATGGTCTTGTAGCCGGAATAGTAGGGATTGTACTGGCCGATAACACCACGGTTGACACACTGGCATTTGTCGCCCGGGATCCCTTCGCACTGATACGCGATCCTGACGTTCTGTCCGAACGGCCGTGCCGCAGGGGTCTGCTTCCAGTAATAGAACCAGTTGGGATACTTTCCCTCGGGGTTGTTCTTTTCATCCCTGGGATAGAAGAACTGCACCTCTCGTGTCTTTTCTATCTTGCATGAATCCACCTTCAGGGTCGCCTTCACCGTCTTCCTGCCGAACTCGTTGTTGTCCTCGGGCAATCCCTTGTAGACAACGGTGAATTTTCTCCCCTTCGGGGTTGATGATGTTGATACGGGCGTAATGGTTCGATGGGAGCCTTCTATCTCGGGAATCGTCCATTCGACGGAATCGGCATACCGCTCCGGTACCGTCCTCGCCTCAAGCTCCAGGGTAAGTTTGTTGGAGTTTTCGCTTAAGAGGTACTCGTCACTGAAGACATGCCTGCTCCTGTCTTCAGGACTGACGATGACGAGCTCCACCGATCTCATGTCCCTGCATTCCTCGGGCTCCTCCCTGACCTTGAGATAGAGCGTCATAGTGGAGCCGGGACGACAACCGGGCGAGGGCCCCATCGGCCTGCCGATGTCCTTGCGGAGCGTCACCTCGCCCACTTTGAGCAATTGTTCGAACTCCGGCCTGCTTAGCGTCCACGTGGCATCAAAACATCCCATCCCCAGATTCGTTTTTCCGTCATCACCCAGGAAGGTGACCTTGGGCGCGGTGGCCGTGAGCTTGATATGACCGTTTTCAGCGGGGGTGGCGCTCACCACCTCGGCATAGAATTGCGGGTAACGCTCTCCCTTCGAGATCTCGTAACGAAGGAAGTGGGCCCAGCCGGTGCAGGACGATGACGAATATGAGCTCCTGCGCACACACTTCTTTCCCATCACGCCCGACACGTTGATCTTCGTTGACAGGGAATGGATCTCGTACCCCTTTTCCCTGTCGAATTGTCCTTTCACCGGATCGTAGGTGTGCGTGACGATCAGATTGCCGACGAACCCCTCTTTGATCGTGTAGAGAAGGTCCGTCTTCACTTCACGGGAGAAGAGCTCTTTCTCTCCCCCGTTGACCACAATGTACCCTTCCAGGGGAAAGGCTTCAGGAAGCTGAGGTTTCTGAGCGCCTCCCTGAAGACCGCCCATCATGCCTTTCGCCTGTTGGTACTGCCTGTTGATGATCTCGCGGCGGCGCTCCATTTCCTTTTCCGGTGTCGTGGCCGGCTGGATGGGCATAGCCTGCGTTCCGGTGACCCCGCCGGCTCTCCTCATGGCGTCATCCATCGTCTGCATGGCATCCCGATACGCCTCCATGAGCTTGTTCATGTCCGTTGTGCCCTGCAGGTCCTGCTCAAGCTGCCGCGCCTTCTGCTCGAGGTCACCCGGAGACTGGGCGGACGCGGCGAAGCAAAAAAGGGAAAGGGCTATCGTCCCTATCACACCTATCCATATGGTCCTTTGTTTCCTGTCCATCATTACCTGCTCCTATTCCCCCTTGTCAGCGTCCGGGTCCACGGTCAATTCAGGGTAGAGCTTCCCCACGCATTCCGGGCAGAGGCCGTGGGTGAACTCGGCCGGTGTGTGCCTGGAGACGTAGGTTTCGACCTGTTCCCAGTACCCCTTGTCGTCCCTTATTTTCTTGCAGTTGGAGCATATAGGGATGATCCCCCTCAGGGTCGTGATCTCCGCCAGCGCCGTCTGAAGCTCGGCGATAAGCTCCTCCCGTTCCTTTTCGGTCCGCTTCCGCTCGGTTATGTCCCTGCATATGCAGAGGATCAGCTTCTGTCCCCGGTAGACGCACCCGTTGTTGCTGAGCTCCACATCGATTATGGCGCCATCCTGTCGACGGTGCCGGGTCTCAAAGTGATCGCCCGCGGGGTCGATCGCCCTGATCATCCCCAGCAGTTCCTCCTTTGAGAACTCGTGGTCCCAATCCCACACGTAGAGCTGATGGACCTCATCCATGGAGTAGCCGAGCATGTCCGCGAACCGCCTGTTCGCCTCATACACCTGGCCATTCTGATCGAGGACAACGATCCCGTCCCGTGACTGCTCGATCAGAAGCCGCCACCGTGCGATCTCATCCCTGAGGAGTTCTTCCATTCTCCGTGGGTCGAGTTCATCCTTTTTCGGGTCCATGGCCTTCCTCCCCGGCCCCCACCTCCTGCCCTCTCGACACCGGCCCTTTTCGGTCACCGTATGTTCGAACCCTCCCGGATTCGCCTTCCCGGTGGGCAGATGGAGACATGCTCACCTCATCATAACGTCTTTATCGCGGATTGACAACAGAGAGTGGACAACCCATGCGCTGTTCTTTCCGGGAACATTCCGGCGGGTGCTGATCGATGCTTATGGTAATGAAAAGATATGGAGGGTTCCCCGAATCCCCAAAGCGTGGCCGGGCGCTGCTATAATTAGAGATAGACAGTGACGGCGCAAGGAGGTGGAAGATGCTGAAACCAACGAGGATCCTGGTACCGACTGATTTTTCGGAGCATTCCGACAGGGCATTGGCGCAGGGCTTGGACATAGCGAAGCAATACAGGGCAAAGCTCATCCTCCTCCATGTTCTTCCCGAGGACATTTACCGCAGCGGCCTGGAGGTGGTCTTCCTTGAAGAGAAGGTACGCCACGAGATCCGGGACAGGGCGACAGATTCGGCCCGGGAGAGCCTGCAGGCGCAGCTCGGCAGATTCCCGCAGTCCACGGAGGTCGAAGCGACCGCGCATGTCCGCTGGGGAGTTCCCTACGACGAGATATTGAAGGAAGGAGAAGAGCAGGGGATCGACCTGATCGTTATCGCGTCTCTCGGGAGATCGAACATTTCGAAATATTTGATGGGTAGCGTTGCCCGCAACGTCCTCAAGGGTTCCAACTGCCCTGTGTTGCTGACGAAATGAAGACCCGTCTTCAGGGATGTCCCGTTCTCTCGCGAGGACGGTGTCTCGTCCGATCATCCTCCGTGTTGTGCGACCAGGCTGTCCCTTAGGGCCTTGAGTCTGCCGCTGATACCCACCTTGTAGACGTGCGGGTTTTCGAAGCGTTTGTACTCCGCGGGGAGCATCGCCAGGCGTTCGCGGCTGTATTGCACCGTTTGGGACAGGGCAGGGGGATCATGGACGATCTTGCCTTTGGCCATGACAAGTTGCAGTGACGGCTCGATCTCGTAAGGATGGAGGGCCAAAGACTTATGGGGTTCGAATGGATGGTGCATGATGTCAATGTTCGTTTCATCATCGAATCCGATCACATCGGCGCCCAGGAACAGTCCCTGACCATTGATGGCCCGCCATACCTGCTTCTTGTCGGGCAAGGTGATCTTGGAGACGGTCTCCGAGAGCTTGATGACCGAATGTCCGTTGGTCCACGCGAGTTTGTAGACGCCATCAAGGGCGGCATCGGGTTGTCCCGTGACCAGGTTGGTTCCCACAGCGAAAGTGTCGATGGGCGCCCCCTGCGCCACAAGGCTTCTGATGACATACTCGTCGAGCTGGTTGGACGCGGCGATCCTGACGTAGTGTAATCCCGCTTCATCCAGCATGACACGACTTCGCTTGGCCAGGTAGGCCAGGTCCCCGCTGTCCAGGCGGACAGATTTCAGTCGATGACCCCTTTTTTCCATTTCCCTTGCCACCGTAATCGCGTTGGGTATGCCGCTCTTCAGGGTGTTGTACGTATCCACGAGCAGCACGCAATCATTCGGGCGGGCGGCGGCGAAGCTCCGGAAGGCCTCGATCTCGCTCTCGCAGCTTTGCACGTAGGAATGCGCCATGGTGCCGAATGCCTGCAGGTCGTAGTCCCGTGCCGTCCGTACGTTGCTGGTCCCGGCGAACCCGCCGATGACGACCGCTCGGCTGGCGTGGTACCCACCCAATCCTTGCGCGCGGCGCAAGCCGAAATCGATGAGCACGCCATCTCCCGCGGCAAGGCGCATCCGGCTTGCCTTGGTGGCGATGAGCGACTGAAAATTGAGTATGTTGAGCAGCACGGTCTCGATGAGCTGGGTCTCGATCAGGTCGCCGTCGACCCTCAGGATGGGGCGCGTCGGGAATACCACATCGCCTTCCCGTTGAGAATAAATGGTGCCTCTGAATCGGAAGCCCTTAAGATAGGCCAGATAGTCCCGATGAAAAGACTGGCCTTTCAGAAAATCGAGATCGTCCTTGCTGAAGCGAAAGCCCTCCAGGACGGCCAGCAGGTCCGACAGGCCGGCGAAGATCGTGTATCCGCCCTTGAAAGGGTTCTTGCGGAAAAAGTAATCAAATACGGCGGGCTCATCCTTTCGTCCGGTCAGGAAATAGGCCTGCCCCATGGTGAGCTCGTACAGGTCGGTATATGTCGCGGTAAGATCCAGAACAGGTTTTTTGTTCATCGCGCGTCCTTGTGCCACGTTGTCGGTACAGTATAAAGCCTACTTCCGACCGTTCCCGCGCGTCAAATGGTTTCTTCGCCGGATGGGGGCCCGCGGAGTTCTCAGAGACAGCCAGAGGACGCCGATGTTCTCTTTGTTCCGTCGATCCACGTGGCGTTTGTGAAGTCGGTGCCTGTCAGATTGGCATCCGTGAGGTCCGCGCGGGTAAGGTCGGCGCCAACGAAGCTGGCGCGGGCGAGTTTGGCGCAGCTCAGCTGTGCGCCGGTAAGATTGGCATTCATGACGAACGCGCGGTACAGGTTGGCGCGGTAAAAGTCGACCTCGGTGAGCCTGGCGTGACTGAGATCGGCCCCTATGAAGTTCGCGCGGGAAAGATCGGCGCCGATAAGATTGGCCCCGCAAAGCCTGGCAAAGGTCAGATTGGCCCCGCAAAGCCTGACACCGGAAAGATCAATGCCCGAAAGGTCAATGCCGGAGAAATCGGCGCGCGCACCCTCACCGCCGCCTTTCGTCCATCGCTCATGCCTGAAGAGGATCATTTCCAGCTCATCCTGTGTTATCTGTGTCAGCTCCATGATGGCATCTTCTCCTTCGGACCAAGCTGTATAAAGTCTAGACCTCGTCAAAGACTATAGCAATCGGGGTTTCCCTGATTTTGAGCAGGTATTTCCCCGAGAACAGGAAAAATGAAACGGACATTCCAGTTTGACCGGGAGGAACCCGAGAGGGCGAGGGAAGAGATAAAAAAAGGGGGGAATCTCTTCCCCCTTCTTTTTTTCTGAAACAATTCTCCGGGTATTCGCTTGCCTGCCTGCTTTGTTTCGGACGGTTATTGCCCGGCGGGACCTCCGCCGGTACTCTTCTTCTGCTTCGTGTACTTTCCCTTGGCCAGCTTCTTCCCCTCGGTACTGCCGGGTCCAACGGTCCCATCCTGCACTTTCGTGGGTGCCGTGGACGACGAGGACGTAACGTGCGTCGCGGGCGTCGCGGGTTTTGCGGGCGTCGCGGGCGTCGCCGCCTGGGCCGGTTGCTGCGCGGCGGACGCTGTCCCGGTCTGTTGCGTCTTCTTCGTCTTCACGTACCTTCCCTTCGGCAGCTTCTTCGGCTGCTTGGCAGGCCCGGAGGTCTCCTGTGCAAACCCCGTGGATGCGAAGCAGATCCCGATCACGACCGCAAAGAAAAACACCAATGCTTTCTTCATATCATTACACCTCCTCCAGTGTGTGATTGAGTCCCGTCATTTTTCTGAATGCAACACGCCCATGAATGAGGACTGACTCGTGGGACATGCTTCATGTTCCCGGATCCTTCACTCCACCAGGTTTGCACGAGCAACGATGATCGTGGATGATATCAGCATGGTATAATTGTTCCCTGAAAATGTCAACAGTGCTTGCAACACAAGGTTTTTAGACGGGGGTACGCTGCTGAAGAGAAGCGCCAGGGGCATAAAAAAAGGAGGGGGAAGAAGCGGGCCCGAAGGCCCGCTCCACGTGATCTATTTCTTTTTCGTTTTGGCCACCGGTTTCTTCTTGGCCGGTTTCGCGATCGCCTTGCCGTTGACCACAGCCTTCAGCGTTGCTCCCGCGGAGAACCTGGGAACCTTTTTCGCGGCTATCTTGATCTCTTTTCCTGTCCGGGGGTTTCTTCCCTTCCGGGCCGCACGGCTGGCAACAGAGAACGTACCGAACCCAACAAGGGTCACCTTGTCGCCTTTCTTCATTGCCTGTGTGATGCTGCCTGTGACCACCGCAAGTGCCTTTGCCGCTGCCGCTTTGGAGATCTTGATCTCTGCCGCGATCTTCTCAACTAACTCTGCCTTGGTCATACTTGATACCTCCTTGGATAAAGTATAGGTGTATCTATGATTAACAGACCAACATCCTGTGCCTGTACGATGTATCTTCGCTCAGTTGACCAATATGCGAGTAATAGTACTACAATTTTCCAACAATGCAAGCATTTTCTGTGTTTTATTGACGTAATGGAGGGACTGCATGCGACTTTGCGCCGGCCGGGCATTGCCGGGACGGAGGGATCAAGGTCGGCCCGAAAGTGCCGCTTGCTTTCCAGGAGCAGTCGCCTCTCCTGTATCTGCTTGTATATCGGCACCTTGGGAACGCGCGCTTCCTGCCAGTGTTCTCTTCATTGCCTTCTCCTTTTCTTCGTGAGATTGAACATGAACGGTGCATCGGTGTGTACGAGACCAGTCCCATCCTTTCCGGCGCCTCTCCATCTGTCCGTTGTCTGTCCGGCGCAGCAGAATGTACTCCGGATCATCTCAAGAGTTTCTTGTTCAGTTCCCGTTCCGTTCTCCGGCGCTCATATTCCTCGCGCTGCTGCTGGATCTTTTCAGCCCGTTCCTGATTTCTTCTCTGCATCTCCGCCTCACGCTCGAGTTGCCTGAGTTCCCGGGAGGTCCTCTGTCTTTCCATCTCCTTCTGGCGTTCTTCCTGGGCCTGGCGCATCGCCTCCGTCCTCTTTTCCGCTTCGGCGCGCTGCTGCTGAAACCTCTCCGCCCTCTCGGCATTTCTCCTTTCCATCTCCCACTGGCGGTCCTGGTTGACCGGAGGCTCCTGCGCGGCGGGTGCTCCAACCAGCTGCTCCCGGTGTTCGTAGCTGTAGTAGAGCGCTGTTTCCTTGTTGGCGTTAACGACGAAATATGCCGGCCTCCACCTCTGTTGCTCCCACTCGCTCCACACCATGTTCTGGACCACGTAGCGCTTCAGGTATGTATCGTAGGCCATGGTGGCCTTGCCGCGAAGCTTCGTGTTGTCGTCGATCCAGGAGTAGCCGTATTGACTCATCTCGGCGGCTATCTTCCTCCCCAGTTCGTTGTAGCTTTGCGTATAGGCGAAAGAGACGATAAACTGCCTGGTGTTGCCGGGTTGCTTCACGATCTCCACTATCTCGTCTATCCTGTTCTCCGATACAAGGAAGAGGATGTTCTTGTGAATGTCTTCAAAGACCCGGGTGGAGCTGCCCTTCTGGGTGAGGGTGATCTCGAGAACTGCCCGTCCATGGGGGCCGGTGGTCTGGTTCGTCTCCACCAGTTCAAGGTCTCGTGCCAGGTTGATATGTATGTACCGGGGGTCCGAGGTGGATGTGAGCGTCAGGTTCGCCGGGACAGCCAGCCCGTAACATCTCGCCAGGTACGTTTCAAGCACCTTCGCGGCCTCGCTCCTCGAGGGTTTGGACTCCCCGCACCCGGAAAGCAGGGCCAAACCGAAGACCCACAAGAATGCAAGAAATGATGCGACCAACGATCTTGAGCGTGTCATGGTGAGTGTCCTCCCCGATACTGGTCAGGTTCGTCTTTCAAGGGATTCCCCCGGCGCGGTCTCCGTGCGGCAGTACCTTTTCAACCCCCCCTGGCTACGGAGGGCGATATGTCTGCCGCGGGTCGGTGCCTGTCTTGTGTGTGGAATTCCGCGTCCTTGCTGCTACTATTTCTTAACTGACTTCTTAGCCTTATGCAATAGGAAAACTATCAATGAAGGACCAAACCTTCTCGAACAGAAACGCACCCGGTTCCGCTTCTGACCATATTCCACGGGATCGATCGAAGGGGAATGATTATGTCTTGAAAAGACCGGTGGAATGGCGTATAGAAATCACACCGTGAAGATCGACTTCCATACCCACGTCTGGCCCGATCGCGTGGCACACAGCACGGTTTCCGCGGTCTGCGAGCGGTCGGGGATCAAGGCAAGTTCCGACGGAACGCTGGAGGGGTTGAAAAGGTCCATGGCGGCCGCGGGGATCGATCTCTCCGTCGTGGCGGCCGTGGCGACAAAGCCGGAACAGGTGGGATCCATCCAACGATGGCTGACGGACATTCGACAGCCGGGCATTGAAACCCTGGCAGCGATGCATCCCGCGGACCCCCTGACCCTCACGCAGATGAAAGGGCTCAAGCAGCAGGGTTTTCGGGGTTTCAAACTCCATCCCGACTATCAGGATTTCTTCGTCGACGATCCTCGCATGTATCCCGTCTATGAGACGGTGGCGGAGGCGGGCATGTTCATTCTGTTCCATGCCGGGGTGGACCGGGGGCTTCCCTATCCGGTGCATGGGACACCGAAACGCCTCGCCGCGGTCCAGAAAGCGGTTCCGGAACTCCGCATGATCGCTGCCCACCTGGGAGGGGAAGACGCCTACGAGGAGACGGCGGAATATCTGCTGGGCAGGGACGTCTACCTGGACACCGCCTTCGTGCTGCGCCAGATGCCCGGAACGTTCCGGGAGCTCATTCTCAGGGAACATCCGGCGGACCGTTTGCTGTTCGCATCGGACAGTCCATGGATGGATCAGGGAGAAGAGCTCCGGTTCCTGCTGCAATTGCCCTTTCTGACGGATGCCGACAAGGAAAAGATCTGTTCCTCCAACGCGGCGCGGCTATTGGGACTGGAGGGCTGAGGAGAAGGGAGCTCTCTTCGATAACCGGAGGAGCAGACAGAACACCTCCTCTTATCTATCTATCTATCTATCTTCTGTCCGCACTCGGGGCAGAACTTCGCCGATGGGGAGATCTCGGCGGAGCAGGCCGGACAGGTGTTCTTCTGCGCCAGCTTGAAGCCGCACTCGGGACAGAACTTCGCGCCCTTCGTCTCGGCTCCGCATTGCGGGCATTTCAGTTGATGCGCGGTCTTGACATCCCTCTTTTTACCTTTTGCCACGCCGGTTCTGGCAGCCTCTTCCGTCGCGCCGAAGATCTCGCCCTGAATACGGGCCGCTTCGACCTCTGTTTGGACGTCAGGGGCACAGTTCAGACACAGCCCCGCGTCGCCGTTCCAGCACACATCGCAGACATACTGGTAGCAGCGCGCGCAGCGGTGGAAGTGGTGCGTGGCCTGCTCGATGGCCGCCTGAAAGGCCTCGTCCCGTGCCTTTCCGAAACCGGAGCGCGCCAACCCGTCGACGGCGTCCGCGGCTCCGCCCAGCAATCCGCCGAACATGCCCGAGGCCTTCTGGAGCCAACCCGTGGCCTGACCGCTCCGGAAAGGAACGAATTCCGTCCTCCATGTCTCGCTGCAGCGTTCGCAGAAGAACTCAAACTGGAAACCCGCGTTAACGCCCGTTTCGACGCAGAGGTCGTTGTAATTATCACTGAATCTCAACTCTTTCATGGTCTCTCCTTTCCACGGTCCTGACGACCCGTTGCAGTACCTCTGCTTGACGATGCCGGATCCGACGCCCGGTTGACCCCGCAAGAGAATGGAGGGTTCATGCTCTAACGCCGGAAGTGCACAGATTGTAGCACAACGTCCGGGGATGGACAATGGGTCGGTGCTTCCCTCCGGCCCCGTTACCTTCCCGGTCGGAAAGACTCTGTGACGGCCTCAAAGATTCCTGCATGTTTCGACCTTGTCCTGTCCTGGACAGACAGGCTTAGAACGTAGAAGCCCCGGTCATTTTCGTCGGGGACCACAACAAAGCGTTCGAAGAGGACCACCTTATCGGGGTTGAGGGTGCGTCCCCCGGTGTACCTGACGTTCGTTCGCTCGAAGGTCACGGCCGGCCTGCCCGCGATGGCGACAGGACGCACCTCTCCATGAGATCCACCTTCTGACGGAGGACCAGGGACGGGCTGGGAATGGCCCCGTATGAACTTGTCCATCGTCCTGTGCAGGAGATTTCCCGGAGCGTAATAGTGGAGGGAGATGGTCGGGGGCACGGGGCCGCCGTCGGATGGCCCGAAGAGAGTCACCCCGTAAACCTTCTTCTCCTCCTGGGAAAGTCCGAAACTCTGGTGATATTCGCTCCAGGCCCGGGGAACGGAGCACCTGAAGTAATTCCCCTGAGAGGTATATTCCCTGAATTCCGCTTGTTCATCGAGGGCGCGGCAGGTGAGGGGGTAAACGGCCATGGCGATGATGACAAGGATCGCGGACAGCCACCCGCCCATGATGCGGTTATCACTCATATACCCTCCGAAGCGTAAAATCCGGTCTTCCCGGAGAATGGGAACGTGCCATCCTCATTTCTACCACCATTGACGCGGTCCTGTCATTCCCGAATTGTCGATCGGAAGGACCCTTTGTTTTTTTGATTCCGTCCCCATCTTGACAAGCTCCGAAACTTGATTATATTTTTTTTCGAAACGCGTTGGCAGTGATGTGAAAGCTCTGAAAATAGTTGACGAAAATCGTCGTTTGCCGGCGATCTTACGAGGCTGTTCCCGGAGCTTTTTGATTGCCAATGGATGTTGGAACGAATCGAGAAAGGAGGAACGAACTATGTTTTTGCTGCGAAGACCTGATCATTGGCCCGCGTCGGGATGGAGAGATCCCTTCGAAGAATTGGAACGGATGAGACGGCAGATGGACCTGATGGGCAGCACTTTTTTCAGGGCCCCTTCGGGCGAGACCACAGCGGGTGTCTTCCCCATGATGAACGTTACCGAGGACAAGGATACCTACTACGTGCGCGCCGAGCTTCCCGGTATGAAGGCCGAAGAGCTTGTCATCTCCGTGACGGGCAACTCCGTCTCCATCTCGGGGGAGAGAAAGCTCTCCGCCGAAGACGACAAGGCCCAGTATCACCGCAGGGAGAGAGAGGCGGGGACATTCAACCGGATCGTGAGCCTGCCTGCCCAGATCGAATCGGAGAAGGTGGAGGCGCGCTGCGCCGACGGAGTTCTCACGGTCACATTGCCCAAAGCGGAAGCTGCAAAGCCGAAACGCATCGCCGTGAAGCTGTCCTGATCGGAAAGGAGGGATATACAATGACAGACGCGGAAAGCAAGGCCATTCAGGCGAAAGGCAAAACGGAAGCGGCCACACCGGCCGAGCAGACGAGGCCGGGGCTCGCGTTCACCCCGGCGGTCGACATATTTGAAACGGATAAGGAGATCACCCTGCTTGCCGACATGCCGGGCGTGAAGGCTGAGGATCTCCTCGTTGACCTCCACGAGAATGTTCTGACCCTCGATGGCAACGTGAGGCCTCCCGAATGCTCCGGCGAAGTGGACGTGTTCAGGGAGTACCGAACGGGAAAATACTACAGGCAGTTCACACTGTCGGAGATCATCGACCAGGCGGAGATAAAGGCCGGGCTTCAGGACGGTGTCCTCCGGTTGACACTGCCGAAGGTGAAGGCCGCCACACCGCGGAGGATAACGGTCAAGGGCCAATAATAGGGACCGCTCCGGAGATGCCCTTCACGCCGCGGGTCTCTCGGGACCGCGATTCACATGACGGGACGATAGGACAACCCCCCACGGAATCGGAAGTTGTGAAGGGTATCTCCGGGCCTTGCCCGGCTGGCCGCTAGAAATAAAGGTCGCGGGCCCCGTGGTCGATCTGGTCGAGGACCGCGGTCATTCTTGTCTTGAGAGACTTCTTCTTTACGTCCGACAGGAGCCTGTCGATGAGGTGAAGGCCCTTCTCCTTCGTTTCCGGAGAGGCAAAATCGAGCAGGTACTCCTTGAAGGTGAAGATCGCGTTGGGCATGCAGAACTCCTTTATGAGCCCCGGTTTGGCGAGGTCCATGAAGTCGTTCCCCACCCGGCCTTTCCTGTAACAGCCGGTACAGAAGGAGGGGATGTATTCCTTCTCGATGATGGACGATATGACCTCCTCGAGGCTCCGGTGGTCCCCGAGGGAGAACTGGCTTCCGTAATCGTGGTCTCTCCCCTTCGAATATGCCCCGGGGTTCGTGCGGGATCCGGCCGATATCTGGCTGACGCCATGGTTGAAAAGCTCTGTCCTCATCTCCTCGGTCTCCCTTGTGCTGAGGATCATGCCGGTGTAGGGAAGGGAGATCCTGATGATCGCGATGATCTTCTTGAAATCGTCATCGCTGACGGGGTAGGGGATGTTCTTCGTGAGCGGCGCGTTGTCGGCGGGTTCGATCCTTGGAAAACTTATCGTGTGGGGGCCGCAGCCGAAGACGGCCTCGAGGTGGTGCGCGTGCTCCATGAGGGCGAGGACCTCGAAGCGATAGTCGGCGAGCCCGAAGAGCACGCCCAGCCCCACGTCGTCGATCCCACCCTGCATGGCCCTGTCGAAGACCGTGAGCCTGTAATCGTAATCCGCCTTTGGCGTCCCGGCGGGATGATACTGCCTGTACAGCACCGGATCGTAGGTTTCCTGGAAGCAGACGTAGGTGCCGATCTTCTCCTTCTTCAACCTGCTGAAGTCTTCCACGGGAAGAGGGGCGATCTCGATGTTTATCCGGCGCACGTAGTTCCCCCTCTCGTCGCGGACGGCATAGGTCGTGCGGATCGCCTCGCACATGTAGTCCGTGCCGTTCCTCGCCGATTCGCCGCAGATGAGCAGGATCCTCTTGTGGCCGTCCTTAAGGAGCGATGCCACCTCGGCCTCGATCTCGGGCATCGTGAGGATGGTGCGCTTCAAGGACTTGTTGTCGCTGCGAAAGGCGCAGTAAAGACAGTTGTTGACGCAGACATTCCCGGTGTAGACGGGCGCGAAGAAGACGAGACGCCGTCCGTAGATATGCTCCTTGACGGTTCGCGCCGCCTCCATTATCCGGCGTATCTGGCCCGGGTCGCTGACCCGGAGAAGGGAGGCGACCTCCCGCTGGTCAAGGCCCTTGAACTGCAAGGCCTTGTTCAGGATGGCGTTCAGTTCGTTCTCTGACGGGGCCTTTTCCTCCATGAGGCTGTACAGTCTGTCCCTGTCGATGAAGGGCTTTTCTTTCTCGTGACGGTCCATGTCTATTCTCCTTATCAGCCGTCAGACGCGAGACGCCGCTCTTGTGTCTCACTGCTCACGGTATTTTGTGAGAATAGATCTTACCTCCACTCCTTCGAGCTTTCCGATCTTGCCGGTAAGGGCGTTGATCCGGTCCGTGTCTCCTTCGATGACGAGAGAGATGATGTTGATGCCGTGGTCGCGGATGGGGATCCCCTGTCTTCCCAGGATGATCTCCGAATGCTCCGTGAGCAGGGTGTTGACCCTGGGCACGCTCGTCTTGTTCGTCAGAAGGATGAGAATTGCACCAAATCTCTTTTCTATCGGACCTTCTCCTCTAGATCAGAATGAACGTTGATACTTCGAAAGAGATAAAATCTATTTCTCAGTCCTTCACACTATAACGCACAACGGGATAGCGCGCAAATGTTTTTTCATCGCGGCCGCCGGTACGCGCAGAGGTCGCATGCGTTCTATTCCGGTTTGGTCAGGCGCCGCATCGTGCAGTTGTAAGAAACGATCTGCCAGGCGATGAGGAGCAGGATGATCGCGGAACTGGAGACAGGCAGTCCGTCGTAGGAGAACACATCGTATCTTCTGAGGGCTGCATCGGTCCTGTTCGCCTCGAAATTTTTGAGGAGGGAGAACTTGAGGCCCAGGGAAAACCCGCGGGTCTTTCCGTCGAGTGCCTGCTCGGGCGGCAGTTTGAAAAAGGATACCTGAAAGCAGGACAGGCAGAAGAGAACGATCAGGATGGCGAGCGAGGTCATGAGCGTTGTCTTCGTGGCCCTGCCCGTGAGGAGGGCCTCGCGTTCGTCACGCTCCCTCATGAAGGTCAGTCTGGCGAGCACCCTGTCGCGGAATGTCTCCGATAGGATCAGCCGGACGCCCAGGTAGATGGAAAGGAGCATCCAGAGGGCATAGGCGAACCCGCTGGCGTTGTACACCGCCCTCATCGGTGCGGCTGCGAGCCCCGTATCGAAGATATGGTTGAAAAAGGCCCCTGCCGCCAGAACGGGAAGCCCCCAGAGGAACACCTTCAACATGATCGGATCCAGTCTTTTCATTTCTCTTCCTCCTCAACGGAAAAAATGTCATTGATATCTCTTTTGAAATACCGGGCAATGCGGAAGGCAAGCCCCAGGGAAGGGTTGTAGTCACCCTTCTCGATGGCGACAATGGTGGCCCGCGTTACCCCGACCTCTTTCGCCAGCTTTTCCTGGGTGATGCGATGCTCCGCACGCAATACGTTCAACCGGTTGATGATCCTTAACGGCTCGCATGATCTTCCCATTTCTCCCACCTGAAGTATAGTTAATATTACTTATAGTACAGTTGATATTACATAATGTCAAGTGAATTATGCATACAAAAGCGTGGAAAGTGGATCGCAGCCTCCTGACCGGGAGAGATGGAGGAGAGGCATGGGTGCCGGCGCTCGTCCGGAAGTATTGATGCAGGTCCGGGACAGATGGGCGGTGTTCGGATAAGGTGTCATAACGCCTCGAGTGAATATATCTCCCCGATAGCTTTCCGGTCCCTTGTCGAGTCCGGTTGGTCCCATCATTGTGGTGCCCGGTGTCCCGGCCTGACAGACTATTCCCACAGTATCGGGTCCGGTGGACGTTTTTCAGGTGGTTTGCGATCTCTCAAGTATTCCGACAGGCAACAAACGGGTGTTTGACACGCAGTATGGGCAGTGTGCCGGCTCGACGGGCGCGGGGCGAAGGCTTCGCACAATCTTGAGAGGGCAGGCCTCACCGGCCGATGCAGAAAAAAGAGAGAGGTGATGCGCGTATGGCAAAAAAACCAGCCAATCTTCTTTACGGTGTCGACGACCGGCCCCCGGCCGGTGTCTGCGTGGTGCTGGCGATCCAGCATATCTTCTTCCTGACGGGCGGTTTCATCGTGGTGGCCATTGTCATGGGTGAGATGGGCTGCAGTCCCGAGCTCATACGCAACGTTGTGTCCATGACAATGATCGCGGGCGGCATAGCAACGATCCTCCAGGCCCTGAACCGCGGCCCCGTGGGCAGCGGCTACCTCTGCACCGAGGGTACGGACCCGAGCTTCCTCTCCATCTCCATCCTGGCAGGCAGCGTGGGCGGATTGCCGCTTATCTTCGGCATGACCATCGTCTCCGGCGTCATCGAATGCCTGCTGTCGCGGGTCATGCACCGTCTTCGCGTCATCTTCCCCCCTGACGTCGCCGGGGTGGTGCTCACCATGGTGGGTCTTAACATTGTCCCCATCATGATCCTCGACTTCATGGGCGTCAAGGACAGGGTGAGTCCCGTCGAGACGGCGAACGTTCTCGTCGCGTCGATCACCCTTGCCATCATGGTGGGTATGAGCGTGTGGGGCAAAGGCAAGCTGCGTCTCTACTCTGTCATTGTGGGCATTGCGGGCGGTTACGCGGCCTCCATCCTCCTCGGGGTGCTGACGGTAGCACAGATGCGTGAGGTGATCGATGCGCCGGTGGTTTCCGTGCCTGACTTCTCGCATGTCAGCTATTCCTTCGACCCGGCACTTATCATCCCCATGGTGATCGTCACCCTGGCCTCCACCCTGAAATCCGTCGCCTCTCTCACCATGTGCCAGAAGGTCAACGACACGGCCTGGGTCCGCCCGGACCTCGTCAATATCGGAAAGGGCACCCTGGCCGACGGGCTTGCCTCCATCATCGGCGGTGGGTTGGGGGCCCTGGGAAAGTCCCTCTACGCCGCCAGCGTCGGTCTCACGGTGGCCACCGGCGCGACGAGCAGGATCATCGCCTGGTATATCGGGTTCATCTTCATCGCGCTGGCTTTTCTGCCGAAACTGGCGGCGGTCTTCAGTATCATGCCAAAGCCAGTCATGGGCGGGGCCATGGTCTATATGGTCGCCTTCATGGTGATCTCCGGCATTCAGATGATGACCTCCCGGATGATCGACAACCGCAAGACCTTTGTCATCGCTGTCTCCCTCATGTTCGGCATGAGCGTGGACATATTCCCCGACCTGTACCGCCACGCCCATCCCTGGCTGCAGCCCTTCCTCAGCTCCTCCCTGACGGTGACCACGGTGCTCGCCATCGGCCTCAACCTCATCATGCGCATCGGGATCTCCCGACGCGCGACCCTGAAGCTGACCTCCGGTGAACATTCCTCGGATACAATGTTCCGGTTCATGGAGAATCTTGGGGCCGGCTGGGGGGCCCGAAAGGACGTTGTCTACAGGGCGGTTGCCGCCATGAACGAGTTTGCGGAGGCCATTGTCCATTGCGGAATGGAGGGAAGGCAGATCGTCATGTCCGCCATCTTCGATGAACTCAGCCTGGATATCCGGATCACCTACGAGAACCCGCCGGTGGAATTTCCCGGGGAGCGTCCCGACATGGCTGCCATCGTCGAGGACCCGGAGGCGCTCGCCCGCATGTCCGGATTCCTCGTCCGCCATTACTCGGACCGGATGAAAGTGTCCCGGGAAGGCGAGCGGACAAGGGTGGACCTCCACTTCGACCATTGAGGGAGGCCCTTTTCAAAAACGAATCCCTTCTGCCGGAGATCCGGGTTTCAGTGCAACCCGGGTCCGTCCGCTCCCGGGAAACAACTTGACAGAGTCCCCGCAGATGTGGGGATGATAATGATGCGGGAGGGCTGGCCATGACCTTTGAGGATTGTCTTCGATACATTGCAAGGATCCCTGACGGTTTCCTTGCAACGGTGGAGGGTGAGAGGCCGCACGTGCGTCCCATGACCGTGTGGCTCGCGGACTCGAGCGGGATCTATTTCTACACCTCCGCGGTCAAGCCTCTTGCGTCACAGCTTCTGGCAAACCCGAATGTCGAGATCGCTTTTCACCAGCCGGGCATGCCTCCCGATATCGGCACGGTGCTTCGGATCGCCGGCAGGATGGAACTCGTGGAGGACATGAACATTCGCGCGAGGCTTTATGAGACGTTCGACTGGTTGAAGCAGATAGGCACGGGAACCCCCGATTCCCCTACTATCCTGGTCTTCAGGATATCCTCGGGACGATTCAATCTCTGGTCCTGGGAGAACAACGTCAACCCCGGGCCATGGGTAGATTTTCCCGCGTGAGGCGATTGGCCCGCCGGCTCTCTCCTTATGGTAACCCTCTTGCGAACGCCATGATCGCCTCCGCGGATTCCGCCGGTCTTGTCTGCAGCAGGCAGTGCGGCGCGTCGAGTCTCACAAGCTCGAAAGAGGCAAAGCGGGACCTGAACCAGTCGGCCGCACTGGCGGGGACCACCCGGTCCTGTGTCGCCTGAAGGTAAAGACAGGGGACGGCGAAGCGGTCATCGGGGGACGGGTATCCGGCAGCGATAAGCCTCGCCCGTTGCCTGAGCCCCGCGGGTCCCATCTGCAGCAGGGATTCGCGCAGCATGTTTTCCAGGGTCCTGTCGGCATAGGAGTGAAAGAAGAAGACGTTGAGAAGCCACGCGGGCAATCTTTTTGCCAGGAATGGTGCCCCGGGGATCGAGGCGGCGGTACGGATCAGGAAGGGATGAAGAGGTTCCGCGAAAGTGGCACTGAAGATGACCCCTTTGACGCGGGCGGGTCTCTCGTGCAGCAGAGTCAGCGCGACGAGACCGGAGAACGATTCGGCAACAAGGACGGTGTTTTCACCGGTAAGCCGGGCGGCGACGAAGTCGGCGTGGTCTTTGAGGGAGAGGCCCTCATCATCGGGATAGGTTATGACGGTTCGCGGGACATCCGGCGGCAGTGCCCGGGTGAGCGGCCCGAAACATACCCCCGTGCCGTCGAGGCCGGGCATGAGGATGAGCCGTGCGGCACCGGGATTGACCATCACGTGCCTGAGCTCTTCAGGACGTTCCTGATCCCGTCGCAGAGAAGCCTGGACATCTCTTCCCTCGTTTCCCTTGTCGCTGAACCAAGGTGGGGAAGGAGGACCGTCCGCGGTGCCCCGCGCCACTCGTCATCTATGTCCGGCTCGTTCTCGTAGACGTCGAGGCCCACGCCGCCGATCTTACTGCCATGGAGCAATTCGATCGCTGCCTTCTCATCCATGATCCCGCCGCGCGCCGTGTTGATGATGAAGGCCCCTTCGGGGAGGAGCGCCAGCTTCTGGCGGCTGAGGAGCCCGCGTGTCCGGTCCGTCAGCGGACAATGCAGGGACAGCACGTTGCTCGAACGCAGCAGGTCATCGAGCGGCAGGCGCCGGGCCGTCTCTGCCCCGAGGTCCACCGGCTCGCCGGTGCCTTCGCGGTCCCAGAAGACGACCTCCATGCCGATGGCCCGGACGCGCCTGCCGAAGGCACGGCCGATGGGGCCGGAGCCGAGGATCCCGCAGGTCTTCCCCGCGAGGCCCGATCCCAGGAGAAGATCGGGGGCCCAACCTTTCCACTCCCCGGACCGCACGAGCGCCTCGCCTTCACGCACCCGCCGGGTGAGTGCCATAAGGAGCGTCAGCGCCAGGTCGGCCGTTGCATCCGTCAACACGCCCGGCGTGTTCACGACGTGGATGCCCCGTGCTTCGCAATGGTCCCGGGGAAGGTGGTTCGTGCCCACGGAATATGTGCCGATGACCTTGAGGTTCCCGCAGGGTTTCAGGTCAATCTCCGTCAGGGGTTCGGACAGGAGGACGACAAGCGCCTGCGCTCCGGGGAGCGCCTCCGTCCAGGCGGCGGAGCGGTAAGGAGCAATTCGCAATTCAGGAAAGTCGCGGCCGAGGTTTTCGACATGTCGACCTATGAGGAGTGACGTGCTGAGGATGCGGATGCTCATTCCGGGAGCTCCTCCTTTTTGGGAAGTATTCTTGTGAGAGAGAGTGTAGTGACAACGATCTGTCGTGTCAAGACAATCCCGTAATGCCGGAAGTCCCCCCGGAACTGGCGGACCCTGTCTCCTGCGCACTCTCGCGCGGAAAGCATGCCTTGCTTTCCGTAGAGACAGGGAATAACATAGAACGTAGCGGTGGACTTCACATGGCAGGAACAGAACGGGCACTCATAGATTTTCTCCTCGATTCCCGAAACTATCCCGAGAGGACGCGTGCCGTCTCTCACCTGGAAACACACATATCCCATGTTTTCGTCGGGGACAGGTTCGTTTACAAGGTCAAGAAGCCGGTGAATTTCGGTTTTCTGGATTTTTCAACGTTGAGAAAACGGCACTTTTTTTGCGAGCAGGAGGTGCTTCTAAACTCCCGTCTGGCAAAAGGCATCTACCTCGGCGTGGTACCCCTGTACAGGAGCGGGGGCGGATTCAGCTTTGCTTCAGAGGGAGATGGACGGCCGGTGGAGTACGCGGTGAAAATGAAGCGTATTCCCCTCGACAGGCTGCTTTTCAAGCTGATCGGTGAAGGAAGGCCCCTGTATGGTTCGCTGGAGGACGTGGGCAGGACCCTCGCCGGGTTCCACGAGGGTATCGTTCCATACAGGGGCGCGAGGTTCGGGGGTGTCGAATCCGTGATCGCCGCCACGGAGGAGAATTTCGAGCAGATACGGCCCTACACGGCGCTGACCGTTGGCAGAAAGACCCTTGCGTCGATCGAGAGATATACGAGGACGTTCATAACCGGCCACAGGGCACGGTTCACCGAAAGAAAGAAGAACGGGTTTATCCGGGACGGCCACGGGGACCTTCACTGCCAGCATGTTTGTCTTGAACACCCTCCGGTCATATTCGACTGCATCGAGTTCAACAGGGGTTTCCGGACGATAGACATCCTCGAGGACATAGCCTTTCTCTTCATGGACCTCGAATACCGGGGGAGGTTCGACCTCTCCGCCAGGCTCCACAAGGCCTACTTTGCCCGCCTGCCGAAGGCCCTCGATGAGGAATTGCTCAGGTTCTACAAGGTCTATCGCGCTGTCGTCCGGGGGAAGGTGGAGGGGTTTGCCGCGAGGGGAGTGGAGGACGCGTCGGAAAGGGAGAGGGCGGTGGCCAGGGCCCGGGACTACTTCGGCCTTGCCGGCCACTATATCAGTCATTTCAAGAAGCCCTTCAATCCCATCGTCTTCATGGGCCTGTCGGGATCGGGTAAATCGACGATCGCGAGGGATTTCTCGCCTAACGCGGTGATCCTCCGGTCCGACGAGATGAGGAAGGAGATAACGGGTGTCGGAAGAGGCAGGCACGCGTACAGCTCCTTCGGAGAGGGGATCTACACCTCCGAGCTCACGAACCGGATCTATTGCCTGATGCTCGAGCGGGCGGTGGAGTGCGCGAGGATGGGCAGGAAGGTGATCGTTGACGCGACCTACCTCAAGGCGGAGCAGAGACAGGATTTCCACGAAACCTGCATCGCCGAGGGCCTGAACCCCTTCTTTATCCACTGCTTCGCCGGTGAGACCGTCCTGAAGGACAGGATCAGAAAGAGGATGGAGGCGGGTACGGATGTTTCCGACGCGGACATCGCCGTTCTCGAGCACCAGCTCGAACACCTTGAGGACCCGGAAGAGCTTCCGAGCTACCGCACCCTTCGCATCAACACCGAGGACGCTATCCATGACATAGTCCACGCGCTGAGGGAGTTCCTGTAGGGATGGTGCCTTCCCGGGGGAAGACAGGGGGTGTGGAAAAAGGGCCGCGGAAGTACTATACTCACATAAGCTCCGCTTTATGGAGGTGACACAGGATGTTTGGCATCGAGTACGAATGTAAGGACTGCGGCCGCGCCTTCCGGGTGGATGAAGAGGAGAAGAGGGAGCCGAGGTGCCCGGGCTGCGAAGGCGGGAATGTGACGATAAGGCAGGCCCGTCCGTTGCCGCAATGGATCATGCGCAAGAAAGAGGCCGTGCCGACCTGAAAGTAGAAAAAGGGTGGCGTTGCCATTCGTGAAGGTCTTCGATCAGGACAAATCTCGCATGGAAATAAGGATCAGGAGAGTGGGTTCGAGCACCCTGACGGGCAACGCGCCGGGAAGGGTGAACACATACAGGGTCGATCAGGACGGCAGGGAATTTCTGCTTACCCGGACCTCCCACACGCTTGAGAGCAACATCGGCATTGCCGGGCAGAGGGGCATCCTCTACGTGGAGAGCGGGGATAATAAGGTCCACCACCAGGTGGTGGCCCCGAGCGGGGCCTGCGGACTCAACACCGATGACGAGGTGGTTGAAGGGCTCTCGCCCCTCGCGCTTCGCGCTGTGCTCATGGTGGACCAGTGCGATGAGCAGGGCGAGATCACGATAACAAGAGAAGAATAGCAGGGTGTTCCGATCGAACACGCGGAAACGGTGCCCGCCCGAGAGGCCCCGATCGAGGCATGGCGGGGACACCCTTGAGACGGAAGGAATATGGACGGAAAAGACTATTACGAGGTTCTCGAGATAAGCGTCGAGGCCACGGACAGGCAGGTCAAGGAGGCGTACCGGAGGCTCGCGTTCCAGTATCACCCGGACAGGAACGGGTCGGATCCCGGCGCCGTGGATCGGATGAAGAGCATAAACGAAGCATATGCCGTTCTGTCCGACCCGGTGAAGAGACAGCGGTATGACAGCCTGAGGCAAAGTTGCGGCACCTCCGCCTACGACAGGTTCCGCGAGGGTTACTCGGAGAACGATATCTTCCGCGGGTCCGACATCGATCAGATATTCGAGGAGATCTCCCGCTCCTTCGGTTTCAGGGGATTCGAAGACATATTCAGGGAGGTCTACGGCTCCGGCTACCGGACCTTCGAGTTCAGGAACGGCGGTGTTTTCGGTAAAGGTTTCATATTTACCGGCCGCATGGGCCAGGGTGCCTTCCGGTCCGGCGCCAAACCGGGCATCGGCTCCCGCATCCTGGGAAAGCTGGCGGGATATGCCCTGAAGAAGATGACCGGGATCGGGTCCGACAACGGAGGTGACCGGCACGACTCCCTGAGGCTCACCCCGGAGCAGGCGAAGAACGGGGGCAAGGTGCCCTACACGGACAAAGGAAGCTCGCGGAGCATCCTCATCACCGTTCCTCCCGGTGTCTCCCCCGGGCAGATGATCCGTCTCAAAGGAGTGGGATCACCGGGTGGACCCTTCGCGGCGCCCGGAGACCTCTACCTGCACGTGGAGATCTCGAAGCCCTTCTTCCAGAAGATCAGGAGTCTCCTCAAAGAGAAGGCGGATTGACCGCGTTCTACTTTTCCCGGGGGAAAGGCCAGGCCATGATCCCGCCTTCCATGACCTTCACGTTCTTCCAGCCGCGTGCCTCCAGGAGGCGGGCCGCCTCGTAGCCGCGCAGGGATATCTTGCAGTAGCAGACGATCTCGGAGTCCCTGTCCTGGGGTATCTCGTCGAGACGTTTTCTCAACATCCCGATCGGTATCAGCGTCTCTCCTATGCCGAGCCGCATTTGTTCGTACTCATCGGGGCCACGCGTGTCGAGGAAGAAGACCTTTTCCTTCCTGTCGATCTTTTCTTTTACCTCGGCGCATGATATCCCCTTCATGAAGCCCCGCAGTTTGTTCTGGACGATGTGTGCCGCCGCGATCCCATGGTCTATGGCGAGGGAGAAAGGCGGCGCGTAGGGCAGATCGGCGTTGACCATGTCTTCCACCGTCAGCCCGCCCTTGATCGCCATCGCCCACTGGGCGACCTGTTTGCTCACGTCGCCCAGGCCGACGCACTGCGCGCCGAGGATCCTGCCCGAAGGCTTGTCGACAACGACCTTTGTGACGAGTATCTTTCCTTCCATGAAACCCGGCTTGTCGGGACTTGCGTTGATGGCGGTCTCGATCTCGTTGAAACCCGATTCCCGGGCCGCCCTTTCCGACAGGCCTGTTGAACCTGCCGTGTAATCGAAGACCTTGCAGATGCCGGTCTGGATCGTCCCCGGGAAGGTCGCGTGGTCGCCGAGTATCGCGTTCTCCCCCGCCACCCGTCCCTGCAGGTTTGCAAGGTCGCCATAGGGGGCGAGGACCTTCTTGCCGGTGATGAGGTTCGTGACCTCGACGCAGTCGCCCACGGCATAGATATCGGGATCGGAGGTCCGCATGTGTTTGTCGATCGTGATACCTCCGGTCTGCCCGATCTCGAGGCCCGCCTCTCTGGCAAGCTTCACGTTGGGTCTCACCCCGATTGCCACGACGGCGAGCTCGCAGGGAAGCTCCGTCCCGTTGCTGAGCTTGACGGCGGTGAGCCTGCCGTCCTCGCCCAGGAAGGCTGCGAGGCCGTTCCGGGTTATCACGTTGGCGTTCTTGCTTTTCACGTGGTTCTCGACGAGCTTTGCCATTTCCCAGTCAAGGAAGGTGAGGAGCTGGGGCAGGAGTTCCACCACGGTGATCTCCATTCCGGCAAGCTCGAGGGCCTCGCTCGTTTCGATGCCGATCAGGCCCCCGCCGATGATGACGGCCTTCTTGATCTTTCCCTCGTCCCGCACCTTTCTGAGATAATCCGCGTCACGCATCGATTGCAGGGTGGTTATACCCGAAAGCTCCGTGCCGGGGACAGGAGGAAGCCTGGGGATCGAACCTGTCGCGATCACGAGTTTGTCGTATTCTATCGCTGTCACTTCATCGGACCTCATGTCCCTTACTGTCACGGTCCTGGCCTTCCGGTCGATGCCGATCGCCTCGGTCTCTGTCTTCGCGATTATGCCCTTGGCGTTGATGTAGAACCTGGGGTCCCGGGTGACGCCCGTGGGCGTGCTGAGCAGCATGTTCCTGTCATCGAAGAAGCCGCCCACATAATAAGGATATCCACAGGATGCCATGGAGAGATCGGGGTCCTTCTGTATGATCGCGATCTCCGCCTCCTCATCCATTCTGCGAGCCCGTGCCGCAGCCTTGGGACCGGCAGCCGATCCGCCGATCACCACGATCCGTTTTGTCTTACCCATGATGTCCTCCTTGTCGTGACCGGGGCAAGGCTCCTGATCATCCCTGACCCGGCGGATCACATTTTCGTTGGCCACCTTTCGAAACCGGTTCCGTCAGTGTTCATGATATATCCACATAACCTCAAAAGCAAGCATGGCGGTTGAATGGGCGTGTTGGCCTGCGTGAATCAACGGGTTCATTCCCGATCAAGACCTACCCGGGCTTGACGTTCCCCATGGTCCGGAACCGGCAATTGACGTTTGAGGGGCCGAGGGGTATAGTCTTGGTTAGTTGCCCCAGGGGCGACATCACAGCGAATAAGAGGACGAGATGATGGAAAGGGAACGGAGGATCGCCGCGGCGGCGGAAACCATGGATTTGTTTGCGGAACTTACAGGGCTCACGACGAAGGGGGAGTCTCAGAGGCGGTATTTGTGGACGGACGCGTATGGGGTCTGCAACCTTCTCGGGCTCTACCGGGAGACCGGGGACGTCGCTTACAGAGATCTTGCGCTGAGGCTGGTGGACGAGGTGCACCATGTACTCGGCAGGCACCGCAAGGGCGACGCGAGGCAGGGCTGGATCAGCGGGCTTGGCGATACGGAGGGTGAAGACCATCCGACGGCGGGGGGCCTGAGGATCGGCAAGAAACTCGCCGAACGCGGCCCCGACGAGCCCCTCGACGAGAACGGGGAGTGGGACAGGGACGGGCAGTACTTCCATTACCTCACGAAGTGGATGCACGCGCTCAACCTGGTCACCCGCGCCACCGGCGAATTCACGTACAACAGGTGGGCCATGGAGCTGGCGAAGGCTGCGCACCGCGGGTTTGTCCACACCGTTCCCGGAACGCGGACAAGGCGGATGTTCTGGAAGATGAGCACCGACCTCTCCTACCCCCTTGTCGCCTCCATGGGGCACCACGACCCGCTGGACGGCCTCATCACCTTGATTCAGCTCGAAGCGACGGGGATGGCGGACCCTGACAGGCAGGAACACCTCAGCCTCGCGGCCGAGATCGATGACCTCGCCGGCATCTGTGAGGGGAAGGATTGGCAGACAGATGACCTTCTCGGCCTCGGGGGCCTTTTGGCCGACGCATTCCGGGTGGCGCAGCTTTTCGTGAAGGGCGACATCGAGGGGTCCGATACACTGAGGGTGATCCTTGACGCCTCCCTGCCCGGCCTCAGGTATCCCGGCCGGGAGAACTTCCTTCACGCGCCCGCGCGGTTCCGTCTTGCCTTCCGGGAACTGGGGTTGTCGATCGGGTTTAACGCCCTCGAAAGACTGGAATCGCTCATCGGAGAGAACCGGGAGGCCTTTGCACAGGACCGGGACATAGCCATCCTCATGAAGACCCTCTGGAAGTACCTGCCCCTGGGAGAGAAGATCGAGACCTTCTGGCTCGACCCGGTCAATCAGAAGACCGACGTGTGGAAGGAACACCGCGACATAAACATGGTCATGCTGGCAACAAGCCTCGCCCCGGACGGATTCCTAACTCTCTAGCACGGTTCAAGCGGTTGCTATGATAAAAGTCAACAGTTAATGTCTACCAGCTCTCTTTTTCTTTCACCTCACATCTCTCTCGCACGAGGCCGATGACAGATCCACACTGTCGGCGGCCGAAGTGCCCTTCCCGTGGACCGACAACCGCGGGGACCGACAAAAGGGTGCTTTGCAAGCTGCTATTCGTGGTGTGACCACAGGGTGATACCTC
>JAAYAK010000241.1 GCA_012719415.1 Syntrophorhabdus sp. | reverse complement strand
TGGAGGACGTACCTCCCAGGCCGAAGCGAACACCCATGGGTTCTTCCTGAAGGGTGATCTTCGGCACCCCCATTCCCATGAGCCGGTCGTCGGACAGCGAGACCTCGTGGCGCATGGACACGGCGAAGGCGGCCTCCTCGAGTACCCGGGAGCCGATATCGAGGGTGGCTGCCTCAAGCGCCGCGAAGGCGTGTCCGACCGCCTCGCCGACCCTCCTTTCCGCCTCCTCGGCCCGGGCAAGCCGGCTCATGAGCTCGAAGATCAGGATCTGCCGCTTCTGCTCAAGAAGGTCGTACCCCTCCTCGGCGAACTCCAGCTGACGCTCAAGTCCGAGAAGGTTCGATTTTGTCGGCGCCACGTTGAGCTTTGCCATGTCATCCTCACAGCGCTCGTGCCGTAAGACAGGCCTCGTCCTGTGTCCCCGTTCTCTGCTCCGAGCGGTAATGCTTCCTCAAAAGATCGTCGCTCACGCGGTGCAATTCCTCCCGCGGCAGCACGGACAGCGCATCCCAACCCATCTCCAGCGTCGTTTCTATGGACCTGTTCTCGTACTCTCCCTGGTTCAGGAACGTACCCTCGAAGGCCTCACCGAACTTCAGGTACTGCTTGTCGAGCGGGCTCAACTCCTCTTCGCCGATGACGTCCGCCAGGCCGCGGACCCTCTTCACGTAGGCGTAACAGGCAAAAAGCTGACTTGCCAGGATCGGGTGATCCTCGCGGGTGAAGCCCTTGCCCACGCCGTCCTTCATGAGGCGCGACAGGCTCGGCAGGCCCGCGATGGGGGGGTAGATGCCGCGCTGGAAGAGATCGCGGTCGAGGACGATCTGCCCTTCCGTGATGTAACCCGTGAGGTCCGGGACGGGGTGGCTGATATCGTCGGCGGGCATGGTCAATATCGCCATCTGCGTGATCGATCCCGGAGAGTTCTCGATGCGGCCCGCTCGCTCGTAGAGGCTCGCCAGGTCGGAATAGAGATATCCGGGGTAGCCCTTGCGGCCCGGTATCTCACCGCGTGCCGTCCCGACCTCGCGCAGGCTCTCGCAATAGTTCGTCATGTCCGTGAGGAGGATGAGGACGTGCTGGCCGCAGTCGAAGGCAAGGTGCTCGGCAAGGGTCAGGGCAACGCGCGGCGTCAGCAGCCGCTCCACGCTGGGAGCGTCCGCCAGGGAGAAGAACATCACGGCGCGGGAGAGCGCCCCCGATTCCCGGAAGTTGCGGATGAAGAACTCGGCGACGTCATGTTTGATGCCCATGGCGGCGAACACAATGGAGAACTCGACCTCCTCGTCGAGCAGGCGCGCCTGCCGGATGATCTGCGCCGAGACCCGGTCGTGGGGGAGCCCGTTACCGGAGAAGACGGGCAACTTCTGGCCGCGCACGAGGGCGTTCATCCCGTCGATGGCGGAGAGGCCCGTCTGGATGAACTCCCTGGGATAGCGTCTCGCGAAGGGGTTGATGGGCATGCCGTTGACGTCCCGGCGGTCCGCTGAAAGAGCCGGCGGTCCGCCGTCGGCGGGGCGTCCCAGACCGTCGAAGACGCGGCCGAGCATCTGTCGCGAGACAGGAAGGCGGAAACTCTCGCCGAGAAAACGCGCCCGGAGTGTCCGAGTGGCAAGCCCCGTCGTCCCCTCGAGGACCTGAACAACGGCATGGCGCTCGGAAACGTCGAGCACGCGCCCCATGCGGGGAATACCCGCCGGGTCGATGATCTCCACCGTCTCGTCATACCCCACGTCGCGGACCCGCTCGACGACGACGAGCGGCCCCTCGATGCGTGAGGCACCGACGTATTCGAGTCCCCTGTCCTCAATATCTGCAAAGAGATCATTCATGGCAGACCGCCCCCTTCATGTACTGTCGCTCCAGTTCATCCGCCTCTTCCCCGAGTCTTCTCGCGAGGTCCTCCATCCTGTGGAGTTCCTTGTTCGACAACGCCGCCTTCGCGCGGAGCACCTCGGAGACGCAATCCATGCCGGTGACCTTCGCCAGCGGGACGCCTTCCTGGACCAGGTCGCGCCCCCTGTGATAGAGCGTGAGGATGAGCCTCAGGAGGGCGACCTGTTTCTCCGGCGAGCAGTACATATCGTTCTCGTCGAAGGCGCTCTGGGCGAGGAAGCCGTCCTTGAAGATCTCGGCTATGAAGAGGATGAGCCGCTGGCTGTCGGGCAGCACGTCGGGCCCGACGAGCTTCACGATCTGCTGGAGGCGCTCCTCACGCTGCAGGAGCGTCAGCGCCTCGGTCCGGAGCTCCTCCCAGTCAGGGCAGCTTGCCTCCCACCAGACCTTGACGTCCTCGGCGTATTCAGAGTAGGAACGCAGCCAGTGGATGGATGGGTAATGGCGGGCGTTCGCAAGCTCCGTATCAAGCGCCCAGAAACAACGAATGAAACGGCGCGTGTGCTGCGTCACAGGTTCCGAGAAATCGCCGCCGGGAGGGCTGACGGCCCCGACGATGCTCACCGAGGCACGCTCGCCCGCGAGGGTCGTCACGGCTCCGCCACGCTCGTAGAACTGTGCAAGACGCGTGGGAAGGGACGCCGGAAAGCCCTCTTCGGCGGGCATCTCCTCGAGACGCGCGGCGAGTTCCCTCAAAGCCTCCGCCCAGCGGCTCGTCGAGTCCGCGAATACCGCCACCGAGAGACCCATGTCACGGTAGTACTCGGCAAGGGTGATCCCGGTATAGATGGAGACCTCCCGGGCCGCGACGGGCATGTTCGACGTGTTGGCGATAAGGATGGTCCGCTCCATGAGCGGCCGGCCGGACCGCGGGTCTTCCAGTTCCGGGAATTCCCGGAGAACCTCGGTCATCTCATTGCCGCGTTCCCCGCAGCCGATGAAGACGATGATCTCGGCGTCGGACCACTTGGCAAGCTGATGCTGCGTGATCGTCTTGCCCGTTCCGAAACCGCCCGGTATGGCCGCCGCTCCGCCCTTGCCGAGAGGAAAGAAGGTGTCGATGATCCTCTGGCCCGTGATCAGGGGATCGGCTATCCTCAGACGCTCCCGGATGGGGCGC
The DNA here is from genome assembly GCA_012719415.1 of Syntrophorhabdus sp. Taxonomy (NCBI): domain Bacteria; kingdom Pseudomonadati; phylum Thermodesulfobacteriota; class Syntrophorhabdia; order Syntrophorhabdales; family Syntrophorhabdaceae; genus Syntrophorhabdus; species Syntrophorhabdus sp. The sequence continues at coordinate 15,467 of JAAYAK010000241.1, read as the reverse complement.
GGCTGGCGCACGGGCCAGCGCTGGAGCATCGTTACCTCCTTCTCTCCCTCCGGTGTCCCGATGACCGCGACGGGATCAAGGAGCGTATAGTCCCCCTTCCCGACGATGGACAGGACCGCACCGGAGACGTCGGGGGGAACCATGATCTTGTGCGTGACGAGAGGGGTTTCCACGACCTGCCCTATCACCTGTCCGGGCTCGACGGTATCGCCCTTCGCGGCCAGGGGCTCAAAGGTCCATCGCCTGGTGTTGTCGAGGGCATCGACCTTTTCGCCGCGGCGGATCCACGCTCCGCTCTTTGCCTCAATTCCGGGCAGCGGCCGCTGGATACCATCATAGATATTCCCGACAAGACCGGGACCGAGCGAAACGGACAGGGGCGCGCCTGTGCAGAGCACCTTCGCTCCGGGTTTCAGCATTGTCGTGTCCTCGTAGACCTGGATCGTGGCCAGATCGCCGACAATACGGACCACTTCGCCGACGAGGCCCAGTTCCCCCACCTGGACAACCTCGTACATCTGAGCACCGCTCATCCCCGTGGCCGTAATGATGGGGCCGCTGATACGGGTCGCGTAGGGCCCTTCTGGGTGGGTCGCATTCATCACGTGGCACCTCCTTCGGGCTCTCCGGTGCCGGCAGGGAACACATCCGACGCGATGGCGCGCCGTATCTGCGGCCACAGGCGCTCGAGCCTCGCCCTGTACCGGTTGTCCCACACCTGGTTTTCCGCCGCGTCCGTTACGATGGGCCCGTCGTCGGACATGCGGGGATCCCAGAAGACGCTGATCTTCACCCCCGGACGGCCCGACCGGGATGCGATCTCCTCCTCCAGGGCCCCGCCGAGCACAGGCCGGCTCCCCTCGGCAAGACGTACCACGAATTCGTCACCGCTCATACCCCGGACAGCTTCGCTCGCGAGATTGATGACGCTTTCACGGAGGTCAAAGCCGTTGCGGGCGGCGAGGTGTTTCTGTGCCTCTTCGCGTATGGATCCGAGGAGCGTCTCGATGCGGGCGAGGTACAGCCGCCGCGTCTCTACAAAGACCGCGGCAAGCGTCAGGTCTCTGCGGCGCGCCCCCTCGGAGCGGGCCTCTTCAAGGCGCTTGAGACGGTCTTCGATGGCCGCCGAACCCTCCCTGCCCAGAAGGGCCTCGGCGTCTCGCCGCGCGCAGGAAAGGATGTCGTCGCACAGGCGCCGGGCGTCGTCGCCGATCTCCTGGCGGAGCACCGCTGAAGGATCATGTTCGGTCATGCTCATTTAAGGTCCCTCGCTTTTTCCCAGCCGGATGCCCACGGCCTCCTGAACGAAGTCCCTGAGGCTCCTCGTTCCGGCCGCTCGTCCCTCCGGCCCGGGAATTTCAACGATGAGCGGACAATCCCTCTCGAGCCTCAACTCCTCCACGCTGTCGCGAATGAGGTCCGCAACAGTCGAGGTGAGAATGATGATGGCACAATCAGGTTCCCCCATCGCCCTCTCGAGCACCCGGGAGGTCTCACCCGCCGTGGCGGCCGCCGCGCCGGCAACGCCTGCCAGCCGGAAACCTCTCACGGTGTCTTCGTCCGCGATGCAGAAGAACTTCATGACCCCTCCTAGATCTTCTGCAACAGCATCATTGCTATGGCGAAGCCGAGCACTGCAAGCCCCTCAGCGAGCGCGACAAAGAGGATGCTCCGGGTAAGGAGTTCGGGCTTCTCCACCGCTGCGCCGAGCGCGGCCGAACCGATCTTTCCCACCGCGTAACCCGCCCCGAGAATGCTCACGCCAACGGCGAAAGCGGCTGCCACCGCGAGGCCGATGGTCCTCCCCAGGGAGGCGGCGGAGGCACCTTCCTGTGCCGCCTGTTCAGCCAGGACCTCTATGGCCGGGATCAGCGTCACCGCGAGAGCGGCTCCAACAGACCTGAGTAACGATTTCACCATATGACACCTCCCCTCGCCGGCACGTGACCGGCTGTATGCATGATCCCGCAGGCGGGATCAGGACTCTTTGAGGCCGGTCTTTCCCGCCAGGCGAAAGGGTTCGAACGCCTGACCATCGCCGGAAAAGAACTTGCCGAAGAACTCATAGTACTCCAGGCGCAGCGCCTGTACCGATGCGATGATGCCCTCGAGGACTATGGCCACGAGATTCCCCAGTATCACGACGATAACACCCCCGATGGTGCCCGCGACGGGAAGGTGCTTGACCTGTTCGGCAAGCATGAAGGCGGCGACGAGAAGTGCCGCGTGGCTCATCGCGTAGGCCCCGAGACGCACGAAGCTTATTGTGTTGGCGAGATAGGAGAGGAACGCCTCAAAGGCCCCCACCAGGGACTCCGTGATGGCGAGGCCGAGCGTACCGTGCTCCCCGGAGGAACGATGGAGGAAATACTCGAGGGGTTCCTTCACTATCCAGCACAGCGCCGGCACCACCAGGAAAACCACGAACGCCGGCACCATGAGACCTCGCGACGAAATGGCGTCCCGGCCGACGATCATCGCGAGCACCCCCCAGTAGAAGACTATCCCCGCCACCCCGAACTTGTCGAGAAAGCCGCCGATCACGTCACCGCGCCGGAAACGGTTGACGGCATTGAGTATCAACCCCAAGCTGATCATGACGACACCGACGGCTATCGCGCCATACATGAGGCCCATCGGGTCGCCCTCGAGGGGATCATGCCAGATGGCGTATCTCTTGAAATGCTCGAGACCGAAGAAACTGCCGTAGATGAGCCCGAAAACGACGCTCGACAGCCCGCAGGCCGTCAGCAGCACGCCGATGTCGCGGGCCTTCTCGGTCTTTCCGTTAAGGAGCGCCGCCACCCCCATGGCGGCGAGCGTCGCGCCGTGACCCCAGTCTCCGAACATGATGCCGAACATGAGCACGTAGCTGACGGCAACGAAGATCGTGGGTTCCAGTTCACGGTAATTCGGTGTTCCGTATGAGGACATGAGCATGCCGAAGGGACGCAGCAGGCCCGAATGGGTGAGGAGCGTGGGGACTCTTTCCTCCGCGGCGTCATCGGGTGCGGCAATCTCGATGGCACAGCGGCCGCGGGTGATCTTCCTGAGGTGTTCACTGACCCCGGTGACCTGATGCGCCGGTACCCAACCTGTTATCACTGTGGTCGTGTCCGTCCGGGCCAGGTCCTGCTGTGCCCTTATGAGCCCGAGTTCGGCCCCGATCGCGGCCTGCAGCCCGTTGAGGTAAGGCGCGAACTCTTCCGCAAGGGATCTGAGCCGGATGTCGAGTCTCGCAAGCTCCGTTTCAAGGCGCTGGTGCTCTCTCTCCTTATCCGCGCACAACGTGTCGGCTGTATGGCCTTCCACTTCGGGAAGGGCCTCGGGCTTAAAGCCCGCGCCCTGCAGGGCCTTTTCCAGGGATTCCGCGTTCTGACGGGTCGTCATGGCCATCACCTGACGCCGTCCCTTCTGCGCTTCCAGCGGGACCAGGGCGACATTGTCACCGAGTGTGGCCCGAAGGCCTGGAAGGTTCTGCTCCGGCAGGCTTCCCGTCACGAAATGGAGGAAGGAAAAATGGTCAGGTCCTGCGAGAGGCAGATCGAGCCCGCGCCAGTCCGACACCTGATCGCACAGCGCCGTTAAGTCCCTTTGCCGCTGCCGGTAGGCCCTGCGAAGGTGGGATACTTCCCCGATGTGCTCCTCGATGGAGCCGAGTCTCTCATCGGCTTCGGAGAGGTTGACCTCTCCGGGAAGTTCCTCGCCTGTCGGCCCGGAGATCTCAAGGAGGCGCCGTATTTCCTCGATCCTCGCGCGCAGACGCTCGTATCGCGCTATATCGCCGGCGAGGTCGCGCACGCCGAGGGCGGGCGTCCCGGGTCCCGCAGGCAGACGGGTGAGCTGTATCACTCCCATGTGGCCGAGGGTCGTGAGCACCTCTCGTTCGTCCTTGTCGAGGACCACGGCGCTGAGCCGCGACATCGGGGCCGGGCTAAGCATGGGACGCCTCCCTTTCCACGCGCGGCACCATCCGCGTCCGTATGATGTCCTCACCGGCACCCGTGCGAATGCCCTCGGAGATGGTTATGAGATTGGCCACTTCCAGGCGGCGCAGCGCCACGTACCCGACAACGACGCCAAAACCCATGTGGCTGCGCCTGAACGCCGTGTTTGCAAGGCGGTGGTATCGTCTCCATGCCAGATCTTCTATGAAAGGTATCTGGATGGCCGAGGATGACTCGCTCAAGGCCCCTTCCACCGGCAGGGGATCGATGGCGCGCATGACGGCGCGTCCCACCGCGATCCAGGGATCGTGGTCGTCCAGCATGGCGGCGAGGACGGCGTGTGGTATCCGGGCCCCTGGGACGTGGAAGGACAGCAACTGGTCCGCCGCCAGGCCATAGTTGAACTTTCCGCGCAGGACGAGCATGAGGTGAAAGATGTCCACCTCCTGGCATATCACGCCTTCGACCTCCTGCCGGTCCCGGCTGGAAAGGAGCGTGAGACGCGTAGCAAGCTCCCGAAGATAGCCACTGTCCAGAGCCGCCTCCAGGAAGAAGGGGCGGACGTCCTCGCCATGGTCCCTGATCGCCTTTTCAAGACCCTTGCGCAACGGCCCGAAGGGAAGGAGCATCACGAAATCGCTGAGTGTCGGCGCTCTCACCAGTGATTCGACCACTGCCGGTGTCTGCCCCGGCAGGGGAACGAGACGCTGTGTCACCTCTTCCAGGGGGATCTTCGTGATGCACGCCCTGAGGAGCACTTTGATGTTCTCGGCTTCAAGGCGGGCGGGCATCCAGTCGATAAGATGCCTCTCGGCCCGGTCCAGGTGGCCGGGGAAGCCCGAGAATTCCCTGGCAAGCTCCTCTATCAATAGACGTTGAAAGTCCGCGGTCCCCTGAAACTCCCGCTCGGGAAAGATGGCCCGCGTGAACTCCGGGAGGCTCCTCAGGCGCGTGAGGGAATCGAGCCTGTCTCCCTCGGCCATCGAACTGCGCTTCCCGTGAAGACGGGCTACAAAGTAGTCGAGGTTGCCTGTCATTGGCCTCCTTAAGGCACCGTCACGGCCTGCATACGCACCGGACGATCCCTTCTACAACACGCTTTCTCCGAGCCTCGTCGATACCGACCTCTCTTTCGATCCTCGCCGTCGCCCTGGCCAGCCTTTCCTCCTTCTCCTTCTCGGCTTCGGCCACCGCTGCCGCGATGATACGGTCGGCCTCGGCGGCGGCCTCCTGGCGTGCCTTAACCGCGATGTCCTGCGCCTTCTTTCGGGCTTCCGCGGTGATGCGGTCAGCCTCGGTCCTTGCCTCTTCGACGGCCTGTTTCGCCTCTGTCTCGGCCGCCACGACTTTCTGGATCACATCGCGCATGGGGACCTCCGGCAAGACGGTTCAAAGCGCTTGAACAGCTTGAGCCGTTTAAAAGCCTGTTGACAAACTCCTCTTTCCGTCATCCCGGACCGGATCCGGGATCCAGAGGTTTTTCCATCCCCTTGTGTTTCCTGGATCCCGGCCTTCGCCGGAATGACGACAGAACGCAAATCTAACGTGAAAACCCACTTGATCAAGAGCCTGTTGAGCGTTGAGAAGACGGCGGAGGATGAGCTGACGGGTTTGCGGCTCCGTGGCAGGGTTTGCCGAAGTGCCGCGGGATGGGCATCCGGCAGGAAAAGACATGTTTCAGTACGGCTTATAGGCCTCCACATTTCTCATCACCCTTTCCTCGTTGACCGCGCAGTACCGGATGCAGGAGTGATAAGAGCGCCTCACCATCTAGCCAGGCCGAAGGTTCATATATATCAAGTATAGCGTCAACTTTTGTAAACACAAGTGAGCAAATTGGAAATGGATGCGGGCGAAACAGTCGGTCCGTCACGGGACCGGGTCGTCTCATATTATTCTTTGCCTTTCATTTCCCCGGAATCGTTAAGATGACCCTGCTATGAAACACGATCTACTGCAGGCAGTCAGTCAGAAGAGACCGGGCCGCCTGCGCACACGCAGTGTCATCGCGACCCCTTCCGCAGGATCACCCCTATCGCCATGCCGGTTGTGGTTCAAGGACTTCTTTGTCCTGGCTTGCCTCCGGACCCCGCATTCCGGGTCCTGAACCCCTCTTCGCCGGCAAAAAAAAGGCGGGGTGGCCACACCCCGCCTTTTCACTTTCAGTTGCGACCCTTACTTCTTGGTCTGAAGGTATTCGTCTATTGCCTTCGCTGCCTTTCTCCCGGCGCCCATGGCAAGGATGACCGTGGCGGCGCCTGTTACGATATCGCCGCCGGCAAAGACGCCCTTGCGGCTTGTCTGTCCCGTTTCCTCATCCGCCACGATGTTGCCGGACTTCCTGAGTTCCAGGTCCGGGGTGGTGGATGTGAGGATGGGGTTCGGACCCTGGCCGATGGCGACGATGACGACGTCCACATCGAGGATGAAATTGGAGCCCTTGATCTCGACGGGCCTTCTTCTGCCCGACGCGTCGGGTTCGCCGAGTTCCATCTTTACGCATTCGAGCCCCTTGACCCAGCCCTGGTCATCGCCGACGACCCTGATGGGGTTCGTGAGGAGCCGGAAATCGATGCCCTCTTCCTCCGCGTGGTGCGCTTCTTCCGCGCGGGCGGGCATTTCGTCGCGGCTGCGGCGATAGACGAGATACACGTCCGCGCCGAGGCGCTTCGAGACCCTGGCGGAGTCCATGGCCACGTTGCCGCCGCCGATGACCGCCACTTTCGCGCCGACCCTGATGGGTGTGTCGTATTCAGGGAAGAGGTATGCCTTCATGAGATTGGCCCTGGTCAGGAACTCGTTGGCGGAGTAGACGCCGTTCAGGTTCTCGCCGGGGATGTTGAGGAAATAGGGGAGGCCTGCGCCGGTGCCGATGAATGCGGCATCGTAACCCTGGGCGAAGAGCTCGTCGAGGGTGACCGTCTGGCCGACTATGGAGTCGACCCTCACCTTGGCGCCGAGCTTCTCCAGGTAGTCGACCTCGCGCTGCACGATCGCCTTGGGGAGACGGAACTCGGGGATGCCGTAAACGAGAACGCCGCCCGCCTTGTGAAGCGCTTCGTAGACGGTGCATTCGTGGCCTTTCTTGCTCAGCTCGCCCGCGACGGTGAGACCGGCGGGGCCGGCGCCGATGATGGCGACCTTCTTGCCCGTCTTCTTCGGCAGCGTGGGAACGCGCACATCGCCGAGACCGAGCTGATAGTCCGCGGCAAAGCGCTCGAGGCGGCCGATGGCAACGGGTTCCGACTTCTTGCCAAGGATGCACTTCGACTCACACTGTGATTCCTGGGGACAGACCCTGCCGCAGACGGCGGGGAGGCTGTTCGTTTCTTTGATGATATGGATGGCGCTCATGAAGTCGCCTTCCTTGATCTTCGCGATGAACTGGGGGATCTGGACGTTGACGGGGCAGCCTTCAACGCAGGGCGGCTTCTTGCAGCCGAGGCAGCGCTGGGCCTCCATCATGGCGTTCTCTTTCGTGTATCCCAGGGCAACTTCGGCAAAGTTCTGGATCCTCTGCTTCGGCGCCTGCTCCGGCATCTTCACGCGTTTGCGGGCCTTCTTGATGGCCTTTTCCTGTGCGTCGATCTTGCACTTGTGGTCCCAGAGAGCGCGCCGCTCTTCCCGGTTGTACATCTTCTGGCGGAGCACCAGTTCGGGGAAGTCCACGGCATGGCCGTCAAACTCGGGGCCGTCGACGCAGACGAACTTCGTCTCGCCGGCGATGGTGGCGCGGCAGCAGCCGCACATGCCGGTACCGTCGACCATGATCGTGTTGAGGCTTACGACGGTCTTGACGCCGAAGGGACGGGTCACGTCGGTGACGGCCTTCATCATGATGACGGGGCCGATGCCCACGACGAGGGCGATCTTGTCGGCGCCGCGCTCTTCGATGATCTTCTTCAGTACGTCGGTGACGAAGCCGTGGTGTCCATAAGAACCGTCATCGGTTGTGACGTGCACGGTGGTGCTCGCCTTCTTCATCTCTTCCTCGAGGATAAGCATGCTCTGCGTGCGGGCACCGATGATCGAGATGACCTCGTTGCCTGCCTCTTTGAGGGCCTTGGCGATGGGCAGAACGGGGGCCACGCCCACGCCGCCGCCCACGCAGACAACGGTGCCGAACTTCTCGATGTGGCTCGGTTTCCCGAGGGGGCCGACGACGTCGAGAAGGGCCATGCCCGCCTCGAACTTCGCGAGCTTCTGGGTGGATGTGCCGACTTCCTGGAAAATGATGGTGATGGTACCCTTCTTGGCGTCATAGTCCGCAACGGTGAGCGGTATACGCTCGCCCATGTCGTCGCCGCGGACGACGACGAACTGGCCGGCCTTCACTTTCCTGGCGATGTCCGGGACATACAGCTTGTACATGGTGATCGAAGGAGCAAGAATTTTCTTCTCCAGGATCTGGTTGGTTTTGGATGCTTTCTTGGTAGCCATAACGTCTCCTTTTTAAAAGTTTAATTCTATCAAAACAATTACTTGTCGTTCACCTGCTTGAGCGGCAGCCTGACGGTGAAGACCGTTCCTTTCCCGACCTTGCTTTCTACCTCGATGCGCCCGAAGTGGGATTCCACTATCCTTTTCACGATGGACAGCCCCAATCCGGTGCCGGTCGTATAGCGCGTGTTCGGTCCCTGCACCCTGTAGAACTCGTCAAAGATGCAGGAGAGACAATCCTCCTCGATGCCGATGCCCGTGTCGCTCACGCTAATGCTGAGATAATGGGGCTCCGGCATGGCCCTGACCGTGACCTTGCCGTTCTTGACATTGTACTTCATGGCGTTGGACACGAGGTTCGTGAAGAGCTGCTCCATTTCGGACCTGTCGGCCTCGATGAGCGGCAGCTTTTCGGGTATCTCGACAGAGAACGACACGTCCTTCGTCGAACCCTGAACCCTGAAGAGCTCCACGGTGCTCTGGATGATCTCCGTGATGTCCAGAAGCTCTTTCTTTCTTACCACCTTCGTCGATTCCAGCTTCGCGAATAGCAGGAGGTCGTTGACGAGGTCCATGAGCGACCTTGCCCTCAGCTTTGCCCGCTCCAGCATCTGCCGGTTGAACTGGGGGTCCGTACCCGCCACTCCCGTGAGATAGGCATTGAGATACCCTTCGATCGCCCCCAGCGGCGCCCGTATCTCGTGCGCCACCATCCTCACGAACTGGGACTTTATCTCCTCGACCTCCTTGAGGCGGGAGATATCGCGGAATGTGCAGACGACGCCGAGGTTCTCGCCTCTCTCGTCGCGCACTCCCGCAACGTTGACCATTAAGGTCTTCGGGGTCTCCCCTGCGAGGACCACCTCTTCGGAGATGATCGTGTACTGGGAAGAATCAGGGGAGAACGCCTTGTTGATAACGTCTATCAGGTCCTGCTGTTTCAGCGCCTTCTGGAAATCCATGCCCACCCCGGACTCGTCGACCCTGCCCCGCACGTTGAGCATCTTGAGCACCGCCGGGTTCCACAGGACAAGCTGGTGCTCCCGGTTGATGACGAGGATACCGTCGGCCATCGAGTTCACGATGGTGTGGAGCTTGGATTTCTCGCTTGCCACTTCGAGGAGCCGCTGGTCCCTCTCTTCGCGGAGCTTTTCCGTTTCTATGGTGAGCCGCCTCTTGTCGAGGCCCCTGCCTATGACCGCCATGAGCTGGTCGGGGTTGAAAGGCTTGGGTATGTAGTCGTAGGCGCCGTGTTTCATCGCGTCGACGGCCGTCTCCACCGTGGCAAAACCCGTGATGACAACAAGGATGATGCCCGGGTCGATCTGCCGCACGTGCTCCATGAGCTCAAGTCCGCCCATGACGGGCATCATGAGGTCGACGAGGATGAGGTCGTAGGGTTTGCCCTTGACCATCTCGAGCGCCATCTTGCCATTCTCGGCAACATCGACGCCGTACCCCTCTGACGCAAGGATCCTCCGGCATCCTTCACGGATGCCCTTCTCGTCGTCGACAACAAGGATGGTGACAGATTCGGCCATTAACGTTCCCGTGGAGATCTATCCCTGTTTCGTTCTGTCGATAAGGGCGTTGATCCTCTTGACCAGTTCTTCCGGCTCCACCGGCTTGGCCACGAAATCATCCGTCTTCATCCAGTAGCCGTCCTGCTCCTGGGTGAAATCGTACCCCGTCTCGCCGGCGACGGCGGAGATCATCAGGATGGGGATGGTCTTGTACCGCGGATCGGCCTTGATGGCCTTTGCGAAACTGAACCCCGTGTCGTGTTTCTCCAGCATCAGGTCGAGGAGGATGAGGTCCGGCGCTTCGAACTGCACCTTGTCCATGCCCTCGCGAGCGGAGAATGCCGTTTCGACTTCGAAGCCGTTGTTCACAAGGACAGCCTTGTTGAGATCAACGAAATCGACGTCGTCATCAATGATGAGAATTCTTTTTTGTGCCATGGTTCCTTCTCCCTGTATTTATATTTTGATTTGCCGCTAATCCTTTGGCCGGTGTAATGATCCCCGCCGCGTCCGCGTCGACGGGCAGCGTGATGATGAAGGTGCTTCCCTTTCCCAGCTCCGTCTCGACATCTATCTGCCCCGAATGGCGCTCCACGATGCCGTAGGAGATGGCGAGTCCGAGCCCCGTCCCCTTCTCCTTCGTGGTGAAGAAGGGGTTGAAGAGCTTGCCGATGTTCTCCGGCGGGATGCCCGGTCCCGTGTCACGTATCCTGATCGAGATCGTCCCCCCCTCGTGGACCGTCGTGATCGTGAGGGAGCCTTTTCCTTCCATCGCCTGGGCAGAGTTGAGCATGATGTTGAGGAAGACCTGCTTGAGCTGCGTCGCGTCGGCGAAGAGCATGGGAAGATCGTCGCTGAAGACCTTCTTGATCCTGATGTTCTGAAAGAGGACCTGATTGACGAGAAGACCGAGCGTTTCCTCGAGAAGATCGTTGATGTTCGTCTCTCCCGGTTTGAGCTTTGTCTCCCGCGCGAAGCTCAGGAGCCCCTGGACGATCTCCTTCGTCCTGTTCGCCTCGGTGATGATGAGATCGATGTCTTCCTTCCTCGGGTCACCGGGTTCCAGGGACCGTGCCAGTATGTGGGCATAGATGGTGATCGTGCCGAGGGGGTTGTTTATCTCGTGGGCGACACCCGCGGCAAGCTGCCCCAGGGCCGCAAGCTTTTCCGTTCTGATGAGCTGGAACTGAGCCTGCTCCAGTTCCTGGTGGGACCGCTGCAGCTCCCTGTGAGATTTTTCGAGCTGCTGGTAGACGCGCTTCGAGTCCTCCAGGAGGTATGGCAGACAATATTCGGCCTCAGATATGCCCTGCACGACGGCAACGGCCTTTTCCCGGCACGTGTTGTAGCCGCAGGCCCTGCAGTCGAGATTGTTGTGGGGAGGCATCTTGTTTATCTTCCTGAGGACTGCCCGTATCTGCTCTTCCGTGGGATCGGGGAGCTTCTGGACATTCGCTTTGTGCTCCCTCGTGACCTTCACGTCGGCGAAGTCCCTGAGGGTGCGCTGGATCATCGATGCCGTCTGGGGAACGAATTGTGACTTGGCGTACCCCGATACGATCTGCCGGCGTCCCACCACGGAAAGCTCGCGTTCCACAAAGGAACCGTCAACACAGCCGTCACAGAAGACGAGGTCGAAGAACTTGGCCTGGATGGATCGCTTTGCAAGCTGGTTCAGCGCGGCGATGACGCGCCTTCGCCCGTAAGCGACACTCACCTCGCCGACGAGGACGTCAAAGCTGTGTCCCAGGCTCCGGTTAAGCCCGCCTATTACCGGGACGATCCTGCCAAGAGCTGGTACGGGACCGTCGAAGGGAGCCTCGGCGACGTGTTTCGGATTGATGCCGGCCTCCGCGAACATGAACCTCACATCGCGGAAGGTGATGACGTGATCTATGGCGTCGGAATTCTCGTCATAGTCCATCTCTCCCATCCGCGCGAGACAGGGGGCAATATAGACCACACGCCATCCCTCGCCCTTGGTCTTCTTGATGGCCCTCCCCGCCGCTATCATTGGGGACACTATGGGCGCGAGATTGTCAATGAGCTGGGGAAGGTATTTTTCGATGTAGGAAACAATGACGGGACAGAAGGAGGATATGATCGGTTTCCCGGGATCCTTTTCGAGCAGCTGCCGGTAGGGGCGGCTTATGAGCTCCGCGCCGATCGCGCCTTCCCATACTTCCTTGAATCCGAGGGCCTTCAAGGCATAGCTGAACCCTCCGGGGGTCACCTCGTCAAGAATGGCCGGAAAGGCGGGGTCGAGACAGGCCACGACGTTCTCGTTCGCCTCTATGAGGTCCCTCACGGCACCCGCGTCGCTTCGATAGGTCATCGCCCCGTGTGAACAGCCGGTGATGCAGTTCCCACAGAGTATGCACCGCTCGTGGATGATCCGTATGGATTCCTTTTCCAGCTTGATGGCCTTCGCGGGGCAGAGCTGCACGCAGAGGAAACACCTGCGGCACTTGCGGTTGTTGACCTCTACCCTGGAACCTCCCCGGCAGTGTTCTGACTTGAGATCGCGTACTGTATTCATTTAAATACACAAGAAATTTAATAAATTACCACAAATATTACAGGAATTGGGAGGCTTTGTCAATGAATGGAAGAAGGACTGGCCCAGGGGCCTCAAAGACGGTTCAAGGGTTCAAAAGTTCAAGGGTTCAAGGGAAGAACCATAACGTGCCCGCTGAGTGATTGGGCTGTCAAAACGATCCGCACACCAACCCAAGGCTTGCGGTGCCTTTTTTGTCTTTTACCCTTGAGCTCTTGAACTTTTGAACCCTTGAACCGTCTTTATCCCGGGAAACAGAGGGCCTGTTTCGGGCAGGCTTTCGCGCAGAGGCCGCATTTCAGGCAATCTCCCCGAAAGGCCATGACTTCGCTCTCCTTCATCTCCTGCGGGGAGAGCTGCATGGGGCAGGTCTTTGCGCAGAGGCCGCAGCTGACGCAGGCGTCCTTGTCCATCCTCAGCGGGTAACGGTTCTTCCCTACCCAGCTCGAAAGGCTTCCAATGGGGCAGATGGAGCACCAGGCGCGCTGGTGGAGGAAAAGAGCCATGAAAACGCCGACGACGGTCGTGATGGTCAGGAGCACGACAAAGAACTTCCCTATCGCGTAAGGGTCCGGCCAGAGCCGTACGATCTGGAAGGTGAGCATCGCCATGAGGAATGCCAGAACGCCCAGCCTTATGGGCGTCCCTCTCAGCCAGCCGGGCATCTTCCGTCCCGGGCTGATGACCTTCATATAGGTGTCCGCGAAGGATCCCCGCGGGCACATCCAGTTGCACCACTTCCTGCCCCGGAAGGCTGCAAGCCCTACGCCGGCCACCATACACAGGGGAATGAAATACCCGATCAGCGAATAGAACCACCCGCCAATAAGGAGCACAACGAAAAGGGTCCCCAGAAGCACCTGTTTCCAGCGCCGGGAACGTTTGGCCTTCTCAAGCACCGGCTTGAGGCCCTTTTTCTCCTTCTCCGAACTCTTGACTTCCCTCTCACCCATGGTTTCCTCTTAATTCTTTATACGTCCTATAGGTCCCATATGTCCTATTGGTCCTATCAACTCCCATAGGTCCTATCCCTCTTTGGCACTTCCCATTCCTTCAAGCATGCTCCTCGAGATACGCTCCTTACTCCGCAGGGTTTCAAGGAGCACGTCGCGCATTATCGAACAGGCCTCCGTTATCCGGGGACTGGCGAGCCTGTAGTACACCGCAGCACCTTCTCTCCTCGACATGACCAGCCCTTTTTGCTTCAAGACGGAAAGATGCTGGGACAGGTTCGCCTTGTTTATCCCCATCCTTTCCAGCATCTGCGCTACCGATCTCTCTCCTTCCTTCAGCAAACCCAATATCTGAAGCCGCCGGGGATTCGCCAGCGCCAGGCACACCTCCGCCTGCAGCTCAAACACCTCCATTTCCTCCTCAAACCCCATGACGATCTCCTTCGGCTTTTTTATTGCGCAGTTTCATAATATCGCAACTCTAATACAACCTGTGCCTGCTGTCAAGACCCGGCCGGGTCGGGGATTGGGAGGGCAGGGCAGACCCGGGGTGAAGTGATGGGGGCTCTAGGACCGGATAGGACGGGATAGGACCTATAGGAAATAGGGAGGTTCCCGTTTCTCCTACCTCGACAGGCAGCGGATGATCTCGCCCACGTACATCCGGTGGTAGTCCTTCTTCGGGTAGAAGCCGTCTATGTCCGGGACCAGGAAGTTCTGCGGCTCTATGTCCTGGTGGTAGATCTTCCGGCACTCGATGACGAGCCGCGCCTCGGCGAAGTGGATCGTGTCCTCACCGAAAACGGGGGTGAGACCGGCCTCGGCGGCCTTGTTCACGTCCCTGCCCGATGTCGTTCCGCAGTAGGTCAGCGCATCGCGGTACTCTTCGTCGAAGAAGCAGAGGCTGAACGACCATGAGCGTTCCATGAACTCATAGGTATACCGGGTGGGGCGCACGAGGCAGATGGCGACCCGTCTGTCCCAGACGACGCCAAGTCCTCCCCAGGCACCGGTCATGGTGTTGAAGGACTCCTTCGTCCCTGCCGTGATGAGCATCCAATCCGCTCCGATAAGCCTGAACGGGTTGCGCCCGATATCCTCCGGCCTCATCTCCGCAAACACACTCTCCATGGAAACCTCCGAAAGATGTTTTGAGTTTTAGGTGTTACGTTTTAAGTTCAATACTATTACGCGGTGGTCATGATTGCAAGGCCACGGCTGTCTTCCTCTGCCATCCCGGCTCCTTTTACTTAAAACCTAAAACTTGAAACCTAAAACATTATTTTCGCCGTTTAAGCTTCCCGCCGGTCAGCCGATTACTAGTGTGCAGGGATGCAGTCGCGGGGGCCCCTGCAGGGTGGAGGTAAAGGTGGCAATGAGGAATGATAGTCCGCGAGGAATCATACGGGAAGCGGGTTGTGCTGTTTCCCGGCGATTATTTTGTGACAGACAAGGATCTCAGGATATCCACTCTTCTCGGCTCCTGCGTTTCAGCGTGCCTCTATGACCCGGTCAACCGGGTCGTGGGGATGAACCATTTCCTGCTCAGCACGAAGCGCTTCAGTGACGATGTGCCCCTCGTTCTCTCCGAAGCGGGCCGCTACGGTGTGCACGCCATGGAGCTTATCATAAACGGCATGTTGAAGCTTGGCGCCCAGCGCAAGTATCTCAAGGCAAAGGTCTGCGGCGGCAGCTCGCTGCTCAAGACACAGAAGGACGAGGACAGTTTCCGGTGTGTCGGCAGGGTAAATTCCGCCTTTATCCAGGAATTTCTCCGCAATGACGGCATCAACATCGTCTCCTCGGACCTTGGCGGCGACCTCGGCAGGGTGGTCCATTTCGACACTCATAACTATGCTCTCTATATCAGGAAGATCAGGAAGGTCTCCCTTCACGGCCTCGGTACGCGGGACAAGGAATACTGGAAACGGGAACTCAAGCGCCACCTCGAAGAGGGAACGAACCCGGATCTGTGGTAAAGACAAAGACGGTCGCAGGTCGCAGGTCGCAGGTCGCAGGTCGCAGGTCGCAGGTCGCAGGTCGCAGG
>JAAYAK010000240.1 GCA_012719415.1 Syntrophorhabdus sp. | reverse complement strand
GTTGATGTCTTTGTAGACCGTTGTGTGGCGTGCCTTGTCGTATTCGAGGACGTAGTCCACGAAGGTGGGGAGGTACCCCTGGGTCTTGAGCGTGCCGAGGATGTTCCCGACGTAGGTTTCGAGCCTTTCCCGGGGGTTTCCGGGGATGTCGTCGAAGGTGCCCGAGCGGAAACGCCTGATGAGGCCCTCGATGACGGCCACGAAGATGATGATGACCTTGCTCGGGATGAGCACGTGGCTGCCGTGGAGCTCCAGCTGCTTCAGCAGGTTGTCGAGGAACTTGACGACCGTCGGGTGATCGGCGGTCCTCAGCAGCGTTTCGATGAAGAAGATGAAGGTGTTGATGTACTTGTCGATGTCGTTGATGTGCGACTTGAGCATCTCCTCGAAATACATCGTGTCCACTATCTGCCTCAACGACCCTTCCTCGGGAAGGAGGAGGAGCTTGGTGTCCTCGTATCCGCGCTTGGGCAGGTATTCCTCGTACTCGACGAAGTCGACCCGTCGTTTGAGGGCCGCGCATTCCTTGCCGGGTTCGAAGAAGATACCGTCGAGGGCGATCCCCGAGATGTTCAGCGTCGATTCGAGCTTGTAGGCTTTGAGGTAACCCTCGCCGAGGAAGGGAAGGATGACCCTGTTGCCGCTGACGAAACTGGAGAAGTCAAGCGGTGTCAGGCCACCGTGGGCGATGCCGCCGCGGAGCCAGAAATCGTTCAGGATGCCCCACGTGTAGATGGAGCGCGCCGTTTCCCTCACCTTCGCAAAGACTCGCGAGATGACGACGATGCTGTCGGAGAAAAGGAAATAGGTCACGTCCTTGTCTCCTCTTTCGTCGATGGCGGCGACGAGCTTCTCGTAGCGGTTCCTGAGGTCACCCGACAGGAACCGGGACGTGAATCCCAGCACGTCGAAATATGCGACATACGCGTTGTTCGCCGGAGGTCCTTCCATTGTCATGGCCTGGTCAACATTATAATGGGCATCATCGTGAAAAATCAACCCTTTGAGTTCACGGCCGCACGTCGCGCCCTCGCGCGGCGGACCAGCTTTTCTGTCTCGACAGCGAAGAAGACGATCGACGAGATCCCCACGCAGGCGGCCAGTTCCCCGAGGGTAAGGGGCTGTGTCCTGAAGACCGCGTTGAGCGGGCCTACGTAGACAACCGCGAGCTGCATGAGTATGGACAGGGCGACCGCGCCGAGAAGTGCCTTGTTGGACATGAGGCCTTGTTTGAAGAGTGATTTCGTATCGGACCGGACCGCCAGGGCGTTCGCAAGCTGGGTGAAACAGAGCACCGTGAAGACCATGGTTTGCCATTTCCCGTGGCATGCTGTCATGGAGACGTACTGCATGGAGAGGACGAGAAAGGCCATGAGGCCCCCCACCCAGATCGTCTGGATGCCGAGGCCGCCGGAGAAGATGCTTTCCCTCGGGTTTCTCGGCGGCCGCCTCATGACGTCGTCTTCCGCCGGCTCCACGGAAAGGGCGAGGGCGGGGAGGCTGTCCGTGACCAGGTTGACCCAGAGGATGTGTATGGGCAGGAGGGGGATGGGAAAACCCAGGATCTGCGCGAAGAATATCGTCATGATCTCCCCCGTGTTCGTCGCGAGAAGGTACCGGATGAATTTGCGGATGTTGTCGTATATCTTCCTTCCTTCCCGCACTGCCTGCACGATGGTCGAGAAGTTGTCGTCGAGGAGGATCATGTGGGCGGCCTCCTTGGAGACATCCGTGCCCGTGATGCCCATGGCGACACCGATGTCGGCCCGTTTGAGGGCGGGGGCGTCGTTGACGCCGTCACCGGTCATCGCCACGAACTGGTGTCTCTCCTGCAGGGCCTTGACGATCTTCAATTTCTGCTCGGGGGCGACCCGCGCGTAGGCCTGAATGTGCTCCACCTTTGACGCGAAGACATCATCGCCGAGCGCGGCAAGCTCCTTTCCGCTCATGACGCCATCGCTTGACTCGTCAAGTATGCCGATGCGTTTCGCGATGGCGGCGGCCGTGACGGGATGGTCCCCGGTGATCATGACGGGCCTGATGCCCGCCGTCCTGCAGAGATCGACGGCTTCTTTCGCCTCATCCCGGGGCGGGTCCATCATTCCGACGAGGCCAAGTATGGTGAGGTCATTTTCCATCGTGTCGATGGAGCATTCTCCGGGGAGTGTTTCCCAGGTCCGCATTGCCACGCACAGGACCCGAAGGCCCCTCTTCGCCATGTCTTCATTCGCGGCGAGGATCCCTTCCTTCTTCAAGGGTTCTTTCATTCCGTTCACCCACATCGTCCGGGCCCGCTCGATGAGGACATCGGGTGCACCCTTGGTGTAGGACACGAAGCCCCCACCCGGCATGCTGTGTATGGTCGTCATGCATTTCCGGTCGGAATCGAAGGGGATCTCGCCGACACGGGGGAGTTCCGTCTCGATCCTTTCCCTCTCGTACCCGTTGTCCCGGGCTACGGTGTAGAGGGCGACTTCCGTGGGGTCTCCAATAAAGGCACCGTCCGCGCCTTCCCTCGAGTCGTTGTTAAGGGCGACCCCCCTCATGAGGTCCATAAGTGTCCGGGCCTTTTCATCGGTGCTCCTGACGATGTCTCCCTGGGCGTAGAGCTCTTCGACGGTCATGCGGTTGTATGTGAGAGTTCCCGTCTTGTCGGAACAGATATACGTCACGGACCCGAGCGTCTCAACGGCGGGGAGCTTCCTGATAAGGGCGTTCTTTTTCACCATCTTCTTCGCGCCGAGGGCAAGGGAGATGGTGATGACCGCCGGCAGGGCCTCGGGTATCGCCGCGACGGCCAGGGAGATGGCGGTAAGGAGCATGAGCAGCGGCCGCTCTCCCCGCAGAAGGCCGATAACGAAGACGACGGCGCATATGACAAGGATGGCTACCGCAAGATTCTTGCCAAAGACCGCGAGCCGTTTCTGAAGGGGGGTCCTGACCTCATCTTCATCCTGGAGCATGGAGGCTATCTTTCCCAGTTCCGTTTCCATGCCGGTCCCCACAACGAGGCCCGTTCCTCTGCCGTAGGTGACGATGGTTCCCTTGTAGGCCATGTTCACCCTGTCGCCGATGGAGATATCCGCGTCACAGAGTTCTCCGACGGATTTCTCCACGGGAACGGATTCACCTGTGAGCGCGGCCTCATCGACGCGCATCTGCGCGCTTTCGATGAGGCGCATGTCGGCGGGAACGATGGCGCCCGCCTCGAGGAGAACGACATCCCCCGGAACGATGTCCCGCGAGGCCACCGACCGGACGCTGCCGTCCCTGAAGACGGCGGCCATGGGAGCGGCCATCTGTTTCAAGGCCTCGATGGCCTTTTCAGCCCTGAACTCCTGGATGAAGCCGATGACGGCGTTGGCGATGACAATGGCAATGATGATGAGCGTGTCCGTCAGTTCCCCGATGACGCCTGCCACGACGGCCGCACCGAGGAGGATGAGGATCATGAAATCCTTGAACTGGTCAAGGAGCATCATCGCCGGTGTTTTCTTCTTTTTTGCCTTCAGCTCGTTGGGACCGTACTCGTCGAGCCTTCTTACGGCCTCGTCGCTCCCGAGGCCCGTGTTCCGGCTTTTCAGGTGCTCGCAGAGGGATTCCACCGGTTCCCTGTGGTAACAGACGTTCTCCATCGTTCTCTCCTTTCCTGTGATGCGGCCGGCCCTG
>JAAYAK010000239.1 GCA_012719415.1 Syntrophorhabdus sp. | reverse complement strand
GCGGCCTCGTCCTTCCTGTCGAATACCTTTTCCCATTTCACGACGATAACGGTAGCAAGGCAGTTGCCCGTGACGTTGACCGCCGTTCGTCCCATGTCCATCACCGTATCCACGCCAAGGATGACCGCCACGGCCTGGACGGGCAGGCCGAATGACGCCAGCGTGCCCGCAAGGACCACAAGGGACGCCCTGGGGACGCCGGCGGCACCCTTGCTGGCAAAGATGAGGGTGAAGCCTATGAGAAGCTGCTGCGACAGGCTGAGATCAACACCGGCCGCCTGCGCCGCGAAGATGGATGCGAGAGAGAGATAGATGGTGGTGCCGTCGAGGTTGAAGCTGTACCCCGTGGGGATGACGAAGGAAACCACCCGTCTCGGCACCCCGAGGGCCTCCATGTTCTCCATCGCCTTCGGCAGGGCCGCCTCCGAGCTGGAGGTGGAAAAGGCGATCACGGCTGGTTCCTTGACCGCCGCGATGAACCTCCTCACGGGGACCTTGAAAAGGAGCGCCACGGGCAGGAGCACGGCCAGCATGAAGACCACGATGGCCCCGTAGAAGCTTGCTATGAGGAGGCACAGGTTGAGGAGCACGCTCATGCCCTTGCTGGCGACAACGACGGCTATGGCCGCCCCGACGCCGACGGGCGCGAAGCGCATGACGATATTGGTGTACTTGAACATCGTTTCCGCCAGGGCCTCGCAGAACTCGATGATGGGCTTCTTCCTCTCCTTGATAAGACTCAAGGCAATGGCAAAGATGATGGTGAAGACGACCACCTCGAGCACGTCGCCCCGGGAGGCGGCATCGAAGAAGTTGTCGGGGAATATGTTGATGACGATCTCCTTGATGGTCATGTGCTTCGCCTCGCCCAGCCCGGCAGGCAACCCGGCGTCACCGAGATCGATGCCGACGCCGGGCTTCGTCACGTTGACGACGACGAGGCCCAGAAAGAGCGCGATGGTCGTGATGATCTCGAAATAGACGATCGCCTTGACCCCCATCCTGCCCACCGCCTTGAGGTCCGCGTGACTGGCGATGCCCACGACAAGGGTCGCGAATATGATGGGAACGATGATCGTCTTGACGAGGCGGATGAATATGGTGCTGAGCGCCTCCATCTTCGTCCCCAGGGCCGGGAAAGCAAACCCCAGCACCAATCCGGCAAGCATGCCTATGAAGATGAGATGGGTCTGCGAGAGTCTTCTACGTTTTTCCAACTGATACCCCCGTTCGAAGTGATGCGATGCTTACGTGAATTTCGTTGCTGGCGGTTCGTCATAAGAATAAATCTCTTTTAAGCCAAAAATGCAACGAAAATGCAGGACGTCCCGTCCCTCTCTGTGTTATCGGCAAAAGGAGGTTGAAAATACAGGGCAAAGTCGCTATAATTACACACCACGCGCCCGTAGCTCAATTGGATAGAGCGTTGGACTACGAATCCAAAGGCTAGAGGTTCGATCCCTCTCGGGCGCGCATTCCTTTTTTCTCACTTCCCCAGAAAAAGCTTTGGCAGGAACGTCGCTATCCAGGGCACATAGGTTATCACCAGAAGACAGCTCAGGAAGAGGAGGATGAAAGGCAGGATGGCCTTGCCTACGTCGACGAGGGAGCGTTTCATGATCGCCATCGAGACGAAGAGGTTGAGGCCGAAAGGCGGGGTCAGGAAACCGCATTCCACGTTTATGATCATGATGATCCCGTAGTGGACGAGGTCGATGTTGTACTTTGTGAGGGTCTCGCCGAGGATGGGCGATATGATGATGATCGCGGTAACGATGTCCATCAGCGCGCCGATTATGAGAAGAGCGCCGTTTATGGCGAGGAGAAAGAGCCATTTGCTCTCTATGTTGGTAACGATGATCTCCGCAAGCTTCTGCGGTATCTGCTCGACGGTCAAAAGCCAGATAAAGGTCATGGCGCAGGAAAGAATGAACAGGAGACATCCCGATAGGACGGCCGAATCCCTGCAGATGGAAAAGAGGTGACCGATCTTGAGCTCCCGGTAGACACAAAGCTCGATGACGAGGGCATAGACCACGGACACCGCCGCGGCCTCCGTGGGAGTGAAGATGCCCCCGTAGATGCCGCCGAGGACGAGGACCGGCAGGAGGAGCGCCCATATCCCGTCCTTCAGGATCTTCAGGGCCTCCCGCAGCGTGTAGGTCTCCTTCTGCCTCCAGTTGTTCTTCCCCGATTGATAGTAGGAATACCCCATGAGGCACAAACCGATGAACACCCCCGGCAGGAATCCCGCCATGAAGATCTCGGCCACGGACACATTCATCACGAGGGCATAGAGGATCATGGGAATGCTCGGGGGTATGAGGATCCCGAGCGAGCCGGATGATGTCAGGAGACCCATCGAAAACCGTTCCCCGTACCCTTCCTTGATGAGGGCCGGCATCATGATGCTTCCGATGGCGATGACGGTGGCCGGCGACGAACCGGAGATCGCCGCGAAGAACATGCAGGCCAGGATAGAGGCCATGGCAAGCCCGCCGGTGAACCGGCCGACACAGAGCTTCATCACGTTCACGAGCCTCGTCGAGATGGCGCCCTCAGCCATGATGTTCCCGGCGAGGATGAAAAAGGGAACACCGAGGAGCACGAAATTGTCGAGCCCGTTGAAGAGTTGCTGGATAAGTGAGGTGAGCGGCGTCTGGGCGACGAAGATGATGTAGACCGCCGTCGTCGCCACGAGGACGATGGCAATGGGAGTGCTCAAGGCAAGAAGCGCGAAGAAGCAGATGAGGACGAGGGCCAGGTTCATCGGCTATTTCCTCCTCACCCTCTCGAAGGGCTTACCCTCCAGGAAGTCCCGGAAATGCCTCAGGGAAAGCGCGAAAAAGCGAAAGGTCATGGTCAGGGCGAAAAGGGGGATCGGTATGTAGGGAAGATACATGGGTATCTGCATCGCCGAACTCTTGACCCCGAAACCTTTCAGCGTTATGAGATGCTTCGTGCCATACCAGATGAAAAGGATCGTCACGACTCCCGACAGGAAGTAGGCGACCGTCTTCAGAAGATGGCTCACCTTGTCGGGGGCGTATTCCGTTATCGCCTCCATGGAAAAGTGGGTCCCGTACTTGATTCCGATGGACGCTGCAAGGTAAGTGCAGAAGATCATCGTGTAGTTCGCCACCTCGCCGAACCACGTGAAGGTGTAGTTGGCGGTGTAGCGCAGGGCCGTCTCAACGAACGTGAGAAGGGCTATCCCGAGGAGTGAAAAGGCGGCGACGCCTTCCTCGAACTTGTTGAGTTTCTTTATAAGGTCAGTCATGCCGGATGGGGGGAGAGATCCGGCCCCTCCCCCCTATAGTCATCTCTTTCTATTTCTTCTTCGAGTAAGAATCGATCTTCTTCACGAAGAAATCGTACCATTCATTGCCGTATATGCCCTTGTACTTATCATATACGGGCTGCACCGCTTTCCTGAAGACCTCCCTGTCCTTCGCGGTGAGGACGTAGACATCCACCTTCTGGGCCTTGGCCTTCTGGATGGCGTCGGCGCTGCCCCTGGCGTTGCCTTCCCTGTTGGTCTTGATCTGTACCGCGGCGGCTTCCCTGAATATCTTCTGCTGTTCCGGCGTCAGGGATTTCCAGAACTTGGCGTTCACCACGACGGGACACTCCGTGAGAATGTGGTTCGTGACGGTGGCAAACTTGTTGACCTCTGTGAATTTCATGAGGACGGATGTGTAGAGGGGGTTGTCCTGGCCGTCTATGACCTTCTGCTGAAGGGCGTTGTAGATCTCCGGAAAGGGCAGCGGTGTGGGGTTGGCTCCCAGTGTTTTGAAAGTGTCGATGAACACCGGGCCTTCGACGACCCGTATCTTCAGACCCTGCAGGTCCTGAGGTTTCTTGATCGGGTGCTTCGAGTTGGTCATATCTCTGAACTCGTTCTCGGTGTAACCTATGAAGACAAATCCCTTCGGCTCGCAGAACTTCGCGATGCGCTGCTGGATATCCTTGTCATCGAGGACCCTGTACGCCGTCTTCCTGTCAGGGTAGATGAAAGGCAGTTCGATGATACCGACCTCGGGAACGAAGTTCGCGAGCACCCCTGACGTCACCGCCGTCATGTGGAGGGTGCCGGCCTGGACCTGCTCCGTCATTGAACGCTCACCACCGAGCTGACCCAGCGGGAACACCTGGACCTCGATCTCCCCCTTTGTCTTCTCCGTCACATACTTGGCAAAAGCCAGGGCCCCGTGGTGCTGCGGGTGGATGGGAGGACCGACATGCCCGTATTTCACGATTATCTTGGCGGACGCGCTGACCTGCAGAAACAGGAAAAACGCCGCAACGACCATTGAAAAGATAAGAAGTTTCTTTGCCATGGCAAGCTCCTTGAAAGTCTTTTTATAAATGACTCTCACACAAGCTTTTCCATGTCAAATGAAAAGTGGAAGAATTTGCGGCCCTGCAGGGGCAAGGCCGCTTCAGACAGCAGGGATCTGGATCAATGCCGGGGTCCGCGGCCGTGGCCTCCGTGATCGCCATGACCCCTTCCCGGTTTGTCTTTCTGATAGTTCGCTGTGTGCCCTGCCGGCCTTGCAGCCCCCCTTCCCCAGTGACGGTCACGCTCCCACGCCTTCCAGTTCTTCTTCATCTGCCCGTAGGGTATCCTCTGGTGACCAGGCGGCATCTTCCTGTAGTCCGGAGGGAGTTTGACGAGGACCACCGGAACCGAACCGGGATGGATATGCGACCAGGGTCCCCTGTACGATCTGGCCCTGAACCAGTGGCCCTCATGGGGGCGATACCAGTGCCCGGAGTAGAAGAAGAGCCCCACGGGCACATCGGGTGCGTAGTACACGTACGGTGTGCCGACAACCACCGCCATCGGGGGAGGACTCTCGATCACGAGCGGTGGGGGTGGCGCGAAGACCCCTATGTTCACATTCACCTCGGCGATGCTCGTGCCTGATGATATCGCAAAGAAAACAAATAAAACCGAGAGAAGAAGGGGTCGTTTCGCGCCATATCTCATGATGATGCCCGCCTATTTATTCTTTTGCACGTCGTCGTAGACAAGCCCGCCCACGGTTCCCACCCCTGCCCCGATGGCGGT
>JAAYAK010000238.1 GCA_012719415.1 Syntrophorhabdus sp. | reverse complement strand
TGAAGGAACTTGCGGCGGCTCCGAAGAATGAA
Source organism: Syntrophorhabdus sp. (assembly GCA_012719415.1). NCBI lineage: Bacteria > Pseudomonadati > Thermodesulfobacteriota > Syntrophorhabdia > Syntrophorhabdales > Syntrophorhabdaceae > Syntrophorhabdus > Syntrophorhabdus sp. Next base: position 2,147 of record JAAYAK010000238.1, on the reverse strand, counting down.
GAAGGGGAAAGCTGAAGCCTTCCCTCACATTGGAGAAGAAAAAAGTCCCTTTCCGGAAACTCCCGGAAAGGGACTTTTAGTTCATTTTTCTTTTTGAGCTTGACATTTTTATTCTTATGAGGGTATCCTATCAAATGTATGTAGGTTGTATTTTACCTGCGTACAAGAAAGAGCGGTCCCATATCCGCGAGAGGAGCGTTCCGAGTGCGCAAAAAAAAGAAAGACCAGGCGTATGAAGAAATCCGGAAACTGGTCCTCCAGAGACGGTCCACCGACCGGTTCTCTTTTTCCGAGAATTCCCTGGCGGCGGAAATGCGCATGAGCCGCACTCCCATCCGGGAAGCCCTGCAGCGCCTTCAGATGGAAGGCTTCATCGAGATTCACCCGAACCGGGGCGTGGTTATCCCCGAAGTTTCCGTGGTGGAAGTGAACGAGACCTTCGCCCTCCGAATGGCCGTGGAGGAATTCGTCATCCGGGAGATGACCCCCCAGATGACCCCGGAAAACATCGGCGAGATGGACCTCTATCTTTCCCGCCAGAAGGAAGCCATGGAACGGAACGATGTCCTGGAATACCTCAGGCACGACAAGGATTTTCATGACCTCTTCTTCCGTTTGTACGCCAATTCCCTGATTTTCAACACCATACAGCGGGTCCTCGACCGGTTTTACTCCATGGGAACCAACGTGCTGAGGCGGCCGGGGAGCGTCCAGCGCTCCTTCGCGGAACACTGTGCCGTCGCCGATGCCGTTCGGAACGGCGACGGTGAAAAGGCTGCCTCGGCCATGCATGCCCACCTGATCACGGGAAAAAACAATGTTCTTTCCATTCCGGGAAATATCGAGAGCGTCGTGTGACGGTCCCGTTGTTTTAACGCTGTGGCATCGAATTTTCTACTGATAGCATTTCAATTCCGGGTTCAGCTTCAGAAAGGGGGGTGCTTTTCGCCGCTCCGTATTCCTGCGGTGAGCGGCGCGCGGCGGAGCCTGTCCGCCGGGGGCAGAGGAACCAAGACCAGAATTCTGACGAGGTGATCTTCATGTGTGCAATGCCGGTACGGAAAGAGGCAACTCTTCCTCTTGCACGGTACGATAAAGAAACGCTGAAGTTTTTCTATGAGACCATGGTGAAGATCCGCAATTTCGAACTCACCGTGGAGAAATTTTTCTTTGACGGAGAGATCCCCGGGTTCGTCCACCTGTACATAGGCGAGGAGGCCGTGGCGGCTGGGGTGATGGCCAACCTGCGCGACTCGGACTACATCCAGAGCACGCACCGCGGGCACGGCCATGCGATAGCCAAGGGGGCCGACCTCAAGAGGATGATGGCCGAGATATTCGGCAAGAGCACCGGGAGCTGCAAGGGCAAGGGAGGCTCGATGCACATCGCCGACTTCGGCGTGGGCATGCTGGGGGCCAACGGCGTCGTGGGCGGCGGCTTCACAATAGCGACCGGGGCCGCGCTGGCGCACAAGATGCAGGGGACGGACGGGGTGGCGGTCGCCTTCTTCGGGGACGGCGCGTCCGACCGCGGGACCTTCCACGAGGCGGCCAACATGGCCGCGGCGTGGGGACTGCCCGTGATCTTCGTCTGCGAGAACAACAAATGGGCGTCGACCACGCCCTACCGGACGACGACCTCGGTGGACCACATCGCCGACCGGGCCGCGGGCTACGGGATGCCGGGGGTGGTGGTCGACGGCAACGACGTCTTCGCGGTGTACGAGGGGGCGAGGTCCCTCGTGGAGAGGGCGCGCCGCGGGGAGGGCCCCGCGCTGCTCGAGTGCAAGACCTATCGCATCAAGGGTCACTTCGTGGGGGACCCGGAGAAGTACCGCACGAAGGAGGAGGTCAGGAAAGTCTTCGAGGAGACCGACCCGATCCCGCGCTTCGAGAGCGCTGTAGTCAAGGCGAGGGCCCTGACCAGGAAGGAGCTCGACGCCATCGACGGAGAGGCCCGCGAGGCTGTTCGCCTGGCGCTTGAGTTCGCCCGCACCTCCCCGGAGCCGGAGGAGTCGGCCCTGTTCGAGGGCCTTTACGTTTAAGGCGGTGGACGTGATGAGTACGATCACTTTTGCTCAGGCAACGCTCGATGCTATGACAGAGGAGATGGCCCGGGACGAGCGCGTGTTCGTCATGGGCGAGGA